>DOTD01000073.1 GCA_003513005.1 Desulfotomaculum sp. | reverse complement strand
TACCGCTAGATAGGTACCAAAAAGGCAAGCGGGAAAGGAGAATGCTGGCTTGCCTTAAAAAACAAAATACATTATTCGAATTGTGATTAGGAAAGGAAGTATTGCTTTTCCCATATTTTAAGAGTAATTTCAGTTTATACTCAGTCTAGATTCAGTTTATCCTGTTACAATCTTGCTTAAGGGATGTGAAGAGTAAAATGAGCCGGATAAAAAGATCAAAAGTCAACTTACTGTTGGACATTGTTCTTTTATTAATCTTTTTGGTTACATATGAGCAAAAGGCTACCGGTAACGTTATTCACGAATGGTTAGGCGCAGCAATTGTCGTCATACTCGTTACCCATATGCTGTTGCACTGGCAATGGGTTGTAAGCACAACCAAGAGATTTTTCCAGAAGATAGGCGCCGAACCGCGCATAAATTACATTCTTGATGCCGCTATTTTTATCTGTTTCACGACTATTTTGTTTTCAGGCCTGATGATGTCCCGAATCCTGCTGCCCTCTATTGGCTTAAAAGGATCTGTTGATCCCTTCTGGAAAGTGCTGCACTCGACATCAACAGATATAATATTGCTGCTTGCAGCGATCCATATAGGATTGCACTGGAACTGGATTGTAAATAACTTTAAACGGTTATTAACACCCGGTGAAGGGCATTACGATTATGAAGTAAATACATCTGCCTTAAAATCACTTGGAAGAGATATACTAAGCATTGGGGGCCGTACACTAATTATTATTACTGTGTCGGGAATTCTTGCTCTTGGATGGTATTCCTTTTCAACCTCCCCTAAAGCCGCGTCATTCGCTTCTTATAAAACCGAAATAGGGCATCAGCATGGTAGAAACGATATAATACTGGAAAACTTTCAGGAAGGCAGAACACAGGATAGAAGTCATCAAATGCAAGAGGGCAGGCATAAGCAGGGTTTTTCGTTAACCAATGCAGCTGCCGGTATGGTAAAGAACCTGGCAGTGATATCAGTTATAACAGTTATGATAGTTTTTCTCAGGAAAATGATTCGGGCTAAATCCTAAAGAACAAAATATTTTACAATGGGTTTGTCAATCTTCTTTTTTAAAAAACAAAAACCCATCTTGTTAAAAATTGATGGGTTTCCTCTTTTTAAATCTTAAAATATGGTAGCCCTAACGGGACTCGAACCCGTGTCTCCACCTTGAGAGGGTGGTGTCCTTGACCGCTAGACGATAGGGCCGTTTGTAATAGCTCCATTCTTAACAAAACAAAATTATAGCATAACCTGCTTTATCCGGCAAGCTAAAAAAAGAGATACTAAAAAAGTGAAATAGGATAGCTTTTTGAGGTTCAGCTTCCTGAGATCAACTGGGCGATAAGTTTGCCCTCGATCCGGGTTTTGGTTCCCGCTGCTGAAGCAGTGCTCCGCAAATAGTTTTCCGGAGGTTGGGCAAATTGAAACTGTAATTCAATGTCCTTGAACGATTCCCCGTTCTCGCTTAACCAGCTGTGATCCCAGAAGATGGGCAGTTTTTCACATATTTCGTGGTCTTGTGTTGAATAAAATTTTTAATTTTTGTCTTGACAGAATCATAGGGAATATTTTAGTATATGTTATAGTTTTAATAGAATACAAAGTGGTATTTATGGCGAAGAAGCCTTTAGATGGGGATGATCCCAACTAAAGGCTTTTTATGTAGTGCGCCACGCATGGCGCGTAGCTAGGCGGTGGAAGACCGCTATGGGGGCTGGCAGTTGCCAACCATTAGCCAAGCGCAAGGGTGTCCATCGCAAGGTGGAATCTGAAGGAAGCGTGATGAGTAAAGTTCCGGCCCGAGGAACACGAACCGTATTAAGCATCCGAAATGGGATGAGTCTGCTATCTGAGCGATATAGTGTTTAATAACATCCATATGGCTTAAGCATTGGGTCTGCAATCCAGATGAATCCTTCTTGTCGGTCTTCTTGCCTCGGATTGCCTTGACATACTTGGGATGCGCTAAGGTAATCCGGCAGGAAGGTTACAGGACGCGGTCTCCCCAAAGAAAGGAATGTTGGGTGACGCACTCACCTCCACGTGCTCTGTAGTATACTTGCACGACCAATTAAAGAATAGCGCACAAGCAATCATTTTCATAGCGTTTTGTGCCTTGAGCGCAGCGAAAGGAATGTTTATAAAAATGAAAAAATCTTTGATGAGATCTGTTCTTCCTTTGGCAATTATGTTTTTATTAATTACTCCGGGTTTGGCTGGAGCAAGCCAGGAGGCGGCAATTGATACGGGGGATACCGCGTTTGTTATGATCAGCGCGGCGCTGGTTCTGATTATGACGCCTGGATTAGCACTGTTTTATGGGGGTATGGTCCGCAGAAAAAATGTCCTGAGTATTTTGATGCAATGTTTTATTATTATGTGCCTCGTTTCTGTACAATGGGTTTTATTCGGTTATAGCTTTGCATTCGGACCGGATCTGGGTCATCTAATCGGTTCTTTAAAATGGGCTGGTTTGAGCGGGGTTGGTCAAAGCCCGTTTCCCGACTATTCGGCTACTATTCCGCACCAGGTTTTCATGCTCTTTCAGCTCATGTTTGCAATCATCACTGTCGGGCTGATCATCGGATCTTTTGCCGAGAGGATGCGCTTTCCGGCATTTCTGGTATTTGCTTTGCTCTGGACGACAATTGTGTATGATCCCCTGGCGCACTGGGTCTGGGGTGTCGGAGGATGGCTGCGTAACCTGGGCGCACTGGATTTTGCCGGAGGGACGGTTGTTCATATCAGTTCCGGAGTATCCGGTTTGATCGCTGCGCTTATTTTAGGCCGGCGCAAAGGATACGGCAGCGAGCCTATCCTGCCGCACTACCTGCCGATGACTGTGCTTGGGGCTGCCTTGCTCTGGTTCGGCTGGTTCGGGTTTAATGCGGGGAGCGCTCTGGCGGCCAACGGTCTTGCTGCAAGCGCCTTCATGGTAACAAATACTGCAGCGGCAATGGCTGCGCTCTCCTGGGTATTTGCCGAGTGGATTCATCACGGCAAACCGACCATGCTGGGAGCAGTCAGCGGTAGTGTCGCTGGTCTGGTAGCCATAACTCCGGGTTCCGGATTTGTTGGTCCAATGTCAGCGCTGGCAATCGGTCTGGTTGCCGGGATCATCTGTTATTTAGCTGTGAGTGTTTTGAAAACCCGCTTTGGTTATGATGATTCTTTGGACGTATTTGGGGTGCACGGTGTTGGAGGTACCTGGGGCGCGCTGGCGACAGGATTATTCGCTTCCACGGCAGTCAATCCGGCCGGGGCAAACGGCTTGTTTTTCGGCAACCCGGGGCAGCTTCTGATTCAGCTTACCAGCGTAGTAGCAACCTGGGTTTTTGCCGCAGTTCTCACTACCGTGATTTTGAAAGCAATAAGCCTGGTAACCCGGCTCAGGGTGAGTGAAGATGATGAAGAACAAGGTCTGGATCTTAGCCAGCACGGCGAGGATAGTTTTGCAGATCTGGTTATCGGCGCTCCTGCAATACACAGCTTTTCTTTTATGGAAGACAGAGCGACGGTTTTAAAGGAATCATCCGCAGGCATTCAACATTAGGATTGTTTTTCTCGAGAGGAGCGTTAGTAATATGACCAAGATAGAAAGCGTTTTACGCCCGGGAAAGCTGGAGGATGTGAAGAACGAACTGGGCAAATTCGGTATCAAGGGTATGACCGTAACTCAAGTAATTGGCTGCGGTCTGCAGAAGGGACACACTGAAGTATACAGGGGCGCTGAATATAATATCAATCTTATTCCCAAAATAAAGGTTGAAATTGTAATCAGGGATGAAGATGTCGACAAAGTAGTAAATCTTATTTCCAAGGCTGCGCGCACCGGGCAGACAGGAGACGGTAAGATATTTATCTATCCTGTGACCGATGCTGTTCGTATCCGGACAGGTGAAAAGGGAAACGACGCCATTTAGAAAAACTCCTGCAAGCGGCCATCCGTCCGACCTGTGACCGGACGGATGGCCGCATTTATTTTTATCTTATCCTTTGTAAATGACGCAAGATTTGGACAAACTAAATCCCGGGAAATTGCAGCTCTATCTATTGCAGGAGGGAGAAAAATGCGTCCTCTTTGGAAGGGATTCATAACTTTTGGTTTGGTATCTGTGCCGGTTAAACTTTATATCGCCACTCAGTCTAAAAGCATCAGTTTTACACTGAACCACAGGGGATGTGGGCATCCTGTCCAATACCGTAAGTTTTGCGAAGTTTGCGAAAAAGAGATTACACAGGACGACATTTCTTATTATCGGATAGATGAAATATATTTATGCGAGGGCCGGGCAATAACCGTCAAACCGTCCAAAGGGCAAGGTATTATCAATACCGAACGACTTGCGAAGCCGGTAACAGTAGCCGGCTTTAATAACTTTTCTGCCAGGCGGTGGGCATGCGCCTGCCCATACCGAAAGCCCTGGAAGTTATTTTCAAGCCTGGCGCAGCCTGCTTCCGCTTGAACTCAGACTTGTTAACTTTCCGGATAATCTCTCTGACAACGGACGGATCGTATCCCAAAGCAACTATCTCATCGGCGGTTTTATCCTGTTCGATATATGTCTGGAGGATTTCATCAAGCGCGTCGTAAGGCGGAAGAGAATCCTGGTCAACCTGTCCCGGCTTTAATTCAGCTGAGGGCGGTTTTGTCAGGACATCGGCAGGGATAATTTCTTGATTGCGGTTGATAAATGAGGCGAGTTTATAGACCATTGTCTTGGGCAGGTCTGAGATTACCGCCAGTCCGCCTGACATATCCCCGTACAAAGTACAGTAGCCTACCGCCAGTTCTGATTTATTTCCTGTGGACAGAGTGAGGTAACCTTCCCGGTTTGATATAAACATCAGGATATTGCCGCGGATACGGGCCTGGAGATTCTCTTCGGCTAAATCGGAAAGGCATGCGCCTTCTTCGTTGAGAAAATTGAGATAGTCGGCAAACAAACTTTGAATGGGTATCTCCCTGTAAGATATGCCGAGGTTTTTAGCAAGTCCCCGGGCATCGGTAAGACTGCCGGTTGATGAATAGGAAGTGGGCATCGCCACTCCCAGCACATTGTCCTTGCCCAGCGCATCCGCGGCCAAAACCGCAGTAACCGATGAATCGATTCCCCCGCTAAGTCCAACAACAGCTTTGGTAAAGCCTGTTTTTGACAAGTAATCGCGAATTCCAAGAACCAGGGCATAGTAGACGTTTCCTATATCTTCAGGAAGGGGAGAATAGTATTTTCTGGATCCGGGGAAAATATTCTCTCCTGTTATGTGGAGATTCCCTGCTTCAATATTGTTATTTTCATATTCCAGGAAGATCAGGTCCTCACAAAAGCTGCCTGCCCGGTGAGCGACTGTTCCGCTCGAATTTACCGCAAAACTGGTCCCGTCAAAAATAAGCTCGTCGTTTCCTCCAATCTGGTTTACATAAATAAAAGGTTTGCCATATTTTTGGGCCATTTTTTGAAGCATGTCCAGGCGCAGGTTAATTTTACTGTAATGATACGGGGAAGCGGAAATGTTGATAATCAAATCCGCTTCCTCTTCAATTAGTTTTTCAACGGGGTCAATAGGATAGAGGTGTCTGTTCCAGTAGTCCTTGTCGTTCCAAACGTCTTCACAGACAGTTAAACCGAATTTAACTCCCTTAAATAAAACAGGTTTGTGATTGTCGCCCGACTTGAAATACCTGCTTTCGTCAAAAACGTCGTAGTCTGGGAGGAGTGTCTTGTCCTGACGGCCTGCCAAAGATCCATGGGTGTAAAGCAGAGCTGAATTATAAAGATCCCCGTTTTCCCTGATCGGCGCGCCGACAATAATCGCCACTTCATCACTGTAGGGGATTATATATTTATCAAGAGCAAACTCGACCTCTTTTAAGAAGTCTTCGCGAAACAAAAGGTCACGGGGCGGGTAACCCGTCAAAGCCAGTTCCGGAAAAATTGCCAAATCAACATTTTTGTTGCGGCAGATTTTGATTATACGAGAGATTTTAGCTGCGTTATGTTTTATATTGCCGATTGTGGGATTGAGCTGTGCCAAAGCAATTTTCATCCGTGTAAAGTCCTTCTTTCAAAATTAAATGTCGAAGTAAAGATCATATTCATATGGATGCGGTCTTGTCTTGACTTCCGCTATCTCATCTTTTCTCTTAATCTGAATCCATTCATCGACTACATCCTGAGTAAAAACGCCGCCGCAGAAAAGGAAAGAATAATCCTTTTCAAGAGCGTCAAGTAATTCCAGGAGAGATCGAGGCAATTTTGATATTTTACCCGCCTCCCCGGGGTGTAATTCATGGATCTCCTGATCAACTGGATTGCCCGGGTCAATTTTATTATGCATACCGTCGAGTTGCCTGCAGGCGGCCTCCTTTCTTTGTGAATCTGCCCCCAGTGGAAAAAAATAAAAAACCGTCTTAAATCAGGTCAACTTCGACTTGTTTAAGACGCCTTTGTCATTATAAAATTCAGCGTAATTTTGAATGCTGTTAATTCACTTTTAACATAATGGTATTTTAAAGTCAATGATTTTCGGAAAGGAAAAGTATTGATACATAATTTACCGTTTTTTTCGGGCTTATTTTTATAAAGACGCCGCATAGGATAAAAAAAACCGGTAAATGAGTTTGGACGATATTTTTGAATCATGTCTGTCCTGGTAAGAAATAAATTGAAACGGAGGATTTGCCATGTGTGGGATAACGGGCTGGATAGATTGGGGGACAGATCTGACTTTTAAACAACCTGTTGTTGAAGAGATGAATAAAACACACTCTTTTCGCGGACCGGACGCCGCCGGAATTTGGGTATCTCCCACAGCTGTCCTGGCTCACCGCAGGTTGACTGTTGTCGATCCGGAAGGCGGGGGGCAGCCTATGGTCCGGCAAAGCGGCGCCAATAAATATATCCTGGTCTATAACGGGGAACTGTATAATACTGCTGAACTGCGTCAGGAACTGGAATCCCGCGGCTACATGTTCGAAGGGTATTCGGATACTGAAGCGCTTCTGTTCTCCTTTATTGAATGGGGCGCCGGTTGTTTACGGCGTTTTAACGGGATTTTTGCCTTTGCCATCTGGGATGAGTCCAGGCGGAGGCTTTTTTGCGCCCGTGACCGGCTGGGAGTAAAACCATTCTTTTACGCTCAACGCGGCAGCGCTTTTCTGTTCGGATCGGAGCTGAAATCCCTGCTTGCTCATCCGCTGGTTGAACCCGAGATAGACGCTCAAGGCTTGGCCGAGATATTTGTGATGGGACCCGCCAGGACCCCCGGATGCGGCGTATTCCGGGGGATTGAAGAACTTAAACCGGGATACTGCCTTATCTGTCATCAGGACGGTATTCAACCGCGGCAGTACTGGTCTCTGGAAAGCAGGCCGTTTGAAGATACCCTGACTAATGGTGTAAATAAGGTGTACGAACTTCTGGAAGATACGGTAAACCGTCAGCTGGTTTCGGATGTGCCTGTTTGTGTATTTCTTTCCGGCGGTCTAGACTCAAGCGCAATTTCGGCTTTTGCCTCAGATGTTTATGCACGGTCCGGAAGGAGTCCTCTGCATACCTACTCGATAGATTATCTAGAAAATGACCTCTATTTCAAGCCGAACTACTTCCAGCCGGATCCCGACACGCAGTGGGCTTTGATGGTTTCCGGTTATCTCGGAACAAAGCATCACCATGTGACTATCAATACTCCCGGGTTGGTGGATGCGCTAACCAGGGCCGTGACGGCCCGCGACCTGCCCGGCATGGCTGATATTGACGCTTCTTTATATTTATTCAGCAAGGAAATAAAAAAGGATGCTACGGTAGCGTTGTCCGGAGAGTGCGCGGATGAAATTTTCGGAGGATATCCATGGCTGCACAACGAAAGAGATCTCAACGCCGAAACTTTTCCCTGGATACGCATGGTTCCCGAGCGGGCAAACATACTTTCTACCGAAATCCGAGGACTTATCAAGCCTCAGGAATATGTCGCCCGCAGATTTGAAGAGGCAGTAGGGGAAGTACCCTTTTTACCGGGAGAGGATCCTTTGGAAGCGAGATCACGCAAAATGCTCTTCCTTACGATGACGAGGTTTATGCCTATGCTCCTGGACCGGAAGGACCGGATGAGCATGGCTGCCGGTCTTGAAGTGCGCGTTCCTTTCTGTGATCACCGTCTGGTGGAGTATGCCTGGAATATTCCCTGGCTGATGAAAAGCTGCGACAACATGGAAAAAGGCATCTTACGCCGGGCGCTGGCCGGTGTCCTGCCTGAACAAGTACTTTTGCGCAAGAAAAGCCCCTATCCTAAAACACATCACCCGGATTACCTCGCGGCTGTCCGTAATTTGCTGGCGGAAACCATCAACGATCCTGCCTCACCGCTGGGGCGCCTGCTTGACCGGTCTGCCCTGGATAAAATAATAGCCACCGATGCGGCATGCTTTAACCCGGCGTGGTTCAGCCAGTTAATGGGCGGCGCGCAGCTTTTTGCCTACCTGATCCAGGTTGATTTCTGGCTGCGGGAATATAAGGTTTCGATTAAAGCTTGAGTTCCTCCAGCCTTCTGACACGCTCCGCAATCGGCGGATGGGTGCTGAAAAGGCGGGTAAATGATGCGCCGGAAAGCGGGTTGACAATGAACATGTGCGAGGCGGCGGGGTTAACCTGCATCGGGATGCGGTTAGCGCTCCGTTCCAGTTTTAACAGGGCGTTGGCCAGCCCTCCGGCCTGTCCCGCTATGCGCGCTCCCGAGGCGTCCGCCTGGAATTCCCTCGTTCTTGAAATAGAAAGCTGAATTAAAGTCGCCGCCAGCGGCGCCAGGATAATCATCAGCAAAGTAGCGGCAAGGCCAAGGAAACCGTTGTCGTTATCATCGTCGCCCCCGCCGAAGATAAGGCCCCACTGAAGCATATTGGCGATCATGGTTATAGCGCCGGCTATCGTCGCCGCGATTGTTCCAATCAGGACATCACGGTTCTTTACATGGGCAAGTTCGTGCGCAAGAACACCTTCTATTTCACTTCGGTTCAGTACCTGCATCAATCCCTCGGTAACCGCCACGGCGGAATGCGCAGGATTGCGGCCTGTGGCGAAGGCGTTGGGCTGAGACGAAGGTGTGATGTAAACCTTGGGCATCGGCAGACCCGCACGCGCGGTTAAATTGCGTATTATATCGTAAAGCTCGGGCGCCTCATGTTCGGCCACGGGTTTTGACCTGGTCATCGAAATAGCTATCCGGTCACTGAAAAAGTAGCTGAAAAAGTTCATTGCCAGCGCAATAATAAAGAAAAGCAAAGCTCCGGATCTGCCATTGATCAGATTTCCGATTAAAACCAGCAGGATTGTAAGCAACCCCATCAATAACCAGGCTTTAAAGTTGTTCACGATCTTTAACAGCCTCCTGTTCTTAATAATCACTTTTATTTTATTTTCCATGTCTGAATCTATCTATACTATTATAGCCCGAAAGGATTCTGTATGGCAAGGTGATTCTATTACATTATTATTATTATTATTATTATTATTTAATCTCCCGCTGCTGTTATTCAAAGCAAATTGCTTTATTAACCCGAAAAAACTTCCTCTGTACAAATCTGGACGTAATTGTTAAAATGGTTGCGTAAAGTTTGAATTAGATACTGAAGGGAGGTTAAATTACTTATCGGGTTAATCATAGATGAAGCGCTCGAGGTAGTAAGAAATTTCCAACAGCATCTGCAAGGGAGGGGAAAAGACAAAGTTTTCAACAGCAGGGATAAGACATTATAGAAGCTAAAAGATTAGTTTTACTATTAACCGGTTGAACTAAACTCAAGAGGGAGGAAGAGCATGAAGATTTTAGTCTTATTGAAACAAACTTTTGATACGGAAGCAAAAATTTCGATAGAAGGCGGTAAGATCAGCCGCTCTGGTGTCAGCATGATCATCAACGCCTATGATGAATTTGCTGTTGAAGAAGCCCTGAAAATTAAGGAAAGTTTAGGCGGAGAAGTTACAGTAGTCAGCACAGGGGACGATGGGGTACAGGATGCCCTGCGGCAGGCTCTGGCCATGGGCGCAGACAAGGCTGTTCTTATTAATCCGGGGACTGACGATGTAGATGAATTTACAGCAGCAACCGTTTTGGCGAAGGCTGTTTCCGGAATGGAATACGACCTTATTCTTGCCGGCTGGCGTGCTGTTGACGACGGTTCAGCTCAGGTAGCGGGCCGTGTGGCGGAAATCCTTGGAATTCCTATTGCCAAATTGGCTTCCAAGATAGATGTTGAAGCGGGCAAAGCGACGGCGACCTGCGAAATAGAAGGCGGCACTGAAGTAATCGAACTGCCTCTGCCGGCGATTATTACCGCTCAAAAAGGCTTGAATGAGCCCCGTTATCCTTCCATGAAAGGCATTATGCAGGCTAAAAAGAAGCCCATGGATAAGAAGGGCTTAGGCGATCTCGGCCTGGATGCCGGCGCAGTTGCGGCTAAAGTAAAGGTACTGAGTGTTTCCCTTCCCGCGGCAAGGGCGGCGGGCAAAGTTTTTGACGGTGAGCCTGCTGACACCTCAGCGGCAGTGGTAAAAGCTTTGCGCGAAGAAGCAAAAGTTATCTAAGGAGGGTTATATAATAGATGGCAAAAGGAATTTTTGTATTTGCAGAGGTTAAAGACGGAAAAGTAAAAAAGGTAACTTATGAATTGTTATGTGCGGCGCGCAAAGCAGCCAACGCATTGGGCGAGGAAGTATGCGCGATTATGGCCGGGAAAGGCGTTTCCGGATTAGCCGCCGCTCTTGGCGAATACGGCGCCGATAAAGTATTTGTCGCAGAGAGCGACGCTTTGGAAAAGTTTACTACCGATGCGTTTACGAACGTAATTGGATCCATACTGCAAGAGCAGCAGCCCAGCGCCTTCCTGTTAGGTTTTTCAATTCGCGGCCGTGATTTGGCGGCACAGTTGGCCCAGCGTCTGGGGACCGGCGCAGCAAGCGACTGCATTAACGTTGAAGTAGAAAACGGGCAGCTTGTTTTCACCCGTCCCATTTATGCCGGTAAGGCTGTCATTAAAGTATCCATTCCGGAAGCTCGTCCGGCTATCGCAACAATACGTCCCAATGTTCTGCCGATAGACGCCCCCGCGGCCGGCAAAACAGCCGAGGTTGTGGCTGTTTCAGCAAATGTCGGAGATGTCCGCCAGGTTATCAAGGACATCGTGCTCCAGGTAAGTTCCCGCCCCGAGCTCACTGAGGCTGATGTTATTGTTTCAGGCGGCCGCGGCATGAAGGGCCCGGAGAACTTCCCCATCCTGGAAGCTTTAGCCGATGTAGTCGGCGCTGCTGTGGGCGCTTCCCGCGCAGCTGTCGATGCGGGTTGGGTTCCTCAGAGCATTCAGGTCGGACAGACTGGAAAAACAGTCTCCCCGACACTTTATATTGCCTGCGGTATCTCAGGAGCTATCCAGCACCTTGCTGGAATGGGTTCATCCAAATGCATCGTTGCGGTTAACAAGGATCCGGAAGCCAACATCTTCAAAGTAGCCGATTTCGGTATTGTCGGAGACCTTTTCAATGTTGTGCCGATTCTTACTGCTGAATTTAAAAAGATCTTAGCTTAATCTTTGCTGAACAGTTAAAAGAATCTTGACACACGAACGTAAAATTGTTAAATTATAAAGTAAATGTTATAATTAAATCGCGATGATAGGGAATAGTAAGCGCCGTTAAGTAAAGTCGCAGAGAGCCTCCGGCTGGTGCAAGGGGGTCTTTACACGGTGCTGAACTCCCCCTGGAGATGCCGGCCGAAATTTTAAAGAGTAGGCTCGGACGGAGCTTTCGCCGTTAAAAGAAAGGGAGTATCGGAAAGGTTGTTCTTTTCCCGTACTTTATAATAAGCGAGCGGCTAGATGTGTTTTATTGATCTTAGCCGTTAAGTTGAGTGGTACCGCGAAGAAATCCCCTTCGTCTCAACGGGACGAAGGGATTTTTATTTTTCCAAATAGGCTCAGTATTATTTACAGGAGGCAGGATCAATGCGTAAATTATATGTTTTTGACACTACCCTAAGAGATGGGGAACAATCCCTGGGGATAACCCTTAATATCCGGGAGAAACTTGAAATTGGAAGGCAGCTTGTCCACCTGGGTGTCGACGTTATTGAGGCCGGTTTTCCCGCTTCCTCGCCGGGAGATTTCAAGGCGGTTGAACAATTAGCCAGGGAAATTAAGGGTGTTACAATTTGCGGACTTACCCGCGCCGTAATCAAGGATATCGATCTCTGCTGGGAAGCGTTGAAGGATGCGCAGCAGCCCAGGATACACACTGGCCTGGCCCTGTCTCCGATTCACCGGCAGTTTAAGTTGGGTGTTACACTGGAACAAGGCATAGAAATGGCCGTCGGCGCCGTAAAGCATGCTAAAAAATTTGTTCAGGATGTGGAATATTACTCCGAAGACGCCTTTCGTACCGAACCGGAAATACTGGCCCGGGTTGTTTCCGGTGTGATTAAGGCGGGAGCTACGGTTATTAATATACCCGATACGGTCGGTTATGCGATGCCCTGGGAATACGGGGAACTGATCACCTGGTTAATGAACAACGTTGAAGGAATGGATAAAGTTATCGTAAGCGTTCACTGCCATAATGATCTTGGAATGGCTACCGCCAACGCATTGGCGGGAATAAAGGCAGGCGCTTCACAAGTCGAGGGAACGATCAATGGAATCGGCGAGCGTGCGGGTAATACAGCCCTTGAAGAGGTAATCATGTCAATTTATACGCAGCCATCCCGCTTTGGAATCAATACCACTGTTAATTACAAGGAGATAGCCCGGACCAGCAGGCTGGTTTCAAAAATAACCGGTGTCCAGGTCCCCGCGCATAAGGCGATTGTAGGTGAGAACGCCTTTATGCATGCCTCGGGCATCCATCAGGACGGGGTTTTAAAGGAAAGGTCAACCTATGAGATTATTGACCCTTCGGTGATCGGTATTTCTCAAAATAAAATTGTGCTGACGGCAAGGTCTGGCCGCCATGCTTTGCGGCATTGCCTGGAGGAACTCGGGTACCAACTGGAGGAATCTGCTTTAAATAAAGCATACGAGAATTTTTTAATTCTCGCAGACCAGAAGCAGGAAATTTTTGACGAAGACCTTCATGCCTTAATGGGCAATAAGGAAGGGACGAACGGCGGCGAGAATATTATTTTGAAAAGCTTTTCGGTAAGCACGGCGGGTCCTTCCAGGGCTATGGCCACGGTTGAACTTGACTTAAGTGGCAATGTTATTACGGACGCAGCCTGCGGCAACGGCCCTGTTGACGCTGTTTTTAACGCTATCGACCGTCTTGTCGGATGTGAGGTTACACTGGAAGATTATTCTTTAAAATCAATAACCAAAGGAAAAGACGCCATGGGGGACGCGACAGTCAAAATAAAGACAAACGACTCCAGGCTATATGTCGGGCACGGGCTCAGCACAGACGTAATCGAGGCCAGCGCAAAAGCATATGTAAATGCGCTGGCTAAAGCCGTAGCCCAGCCGGTTTCCAGTTCTTAGGGCGGATGGAGACGGAGGGTGTAGACCCGGTGGAACATACTGTCAACTTTGATCCCGATCCTTCGGTGAAGGTGGGCCATGCGACAAACAGCAAGGCCCTTACGGGTTGTACAGTTATTATTATAGAAGACGGCGCTGTGGGCGGGGTGGATGTCCGGGGTTCCGCTACCGGCAGCCGTGAGATAGAACTGCTTAAGCCCATGCAGCGGGTTGACCAGGTGCACGGTTTACTGCTTACAGGCGGGAGCGCCTTTGGCTTGGATGCTGCCGGCGGAGTAATGGCTTGGCTGGAAGAAAGGAAAATAGGTTTTAAGACAGCGGCGGGGTTTACTGTGCCTATCGTTCCCGCCGCTGTCTTGTTCGACCTCGGGATTGGGGACTGCCGCGTCCGGCCCGATAAGGCCATGGGTTATGAGGCGTGCTGCAATGCAAAAAGCGGGTATGTCGAAGAAGGGAATGTCGGAGCGGGAACAGGCGCGACGGTTTGTAAAATACTGAGCAAGGATTACCGTATTAAATCAGGCCTCGGGGCCTGGTGGGAAGACCTTGGAAACGGATTGACAGTGTCTGCTGTTGTTGCGGTCAATGCTCTGGGTGATATCCTTGATGAGAACGGAAAGCTGATGGTTGGGCCAAGGGACAGGAAAACGGGACAGATGTATTCCACAATGTCCGTCTGGAAGAAGGGAGTATCCTGCTCGTGGAATTCTCAAGACCCGGGTGTCGGTATAAATACGACTCTTGCCGCTGTTGTAACTTCTGCTTTGTTAACCAAAGAGCAGGCAAGTAAAGTTGCCCAGATGGCCAATACAGGCCTTGCCCGCTGTATCGAGCCCGCGCACACGGAATATGACGGGGATATTACTTTTGCCCTCGCCACCGGAAAAGTTCCCGCAGATGCGAGCCTGATCGGCGCATTTGCGGCCAGGGTACTGGAAACGGCAGTCCGCAGGGCTATCCGCGCCGCCTGGCCGGTGGACGGGATTCCCGCTTACCGGGACATCTGCAAAGAAGTTGAGCGGTGACAATGGACACAAGGGAATGTCCTGTGTCCCCTTGTGTCACGGGTATAATATGCTGCCTGCCTTGCCTTCTAAAGCAGCGCCGCTTGGTCCTGTTCGAAGCGAACCGTTGGAGTTGCCGGCACGGGCGCCTGAGCGAACTGTGACAATGATGTCCTGAGGCGAACTTGAGCACGTAGGCAGTTCATGCAGACAGTTGAGGATGATATCGAAATTAAATACAATCCATATTACTACTGACAGGGGGGACAAGTTCTTGTATAAATATAAAGTTATAGCCACAATAGTTGAAATCAGGGGCGAAAACGGTTGCTCTTACGGTCATAAAGTCGGCGACAGTTTTGAATTCTCTCAGTATATGCCCGGCGGCCTCTGCCAGTTTGCATATGATTCGCTGCGCTCTGCGGTTGCGGCATTGCTTTATGGAGGAAATTTTCCCTGGGCGCAGAATAGTGAAGTTACAACTTGGGCTTGTCCCGATCCTGACAACACTGTTATCTTTGAATTGCGGCGGCTCCCGGCGGAATAGCGCAGCTAAGCTTTGCATTTTTAAAGGAGGTTTTTGATTTTTGGAAATTTACGTGGTTAAAACACTTCTGGTTCTTGTCAGAGGCGACATCACGCAACAGGATACGGAAGCGGTTGTCAACGCGGCCAATTCAAGTTTGATGGGCGGCGGCGGGGTTGACGGGGCAATCCACAGGGCCGGTGGTCCAAAAATACTTGAAGAATGCAAACAGATAGTCGCCAGGCAGGGAAGGCTGCCTGCAGGTGAGGCGGTGATTACCACCGGGGGCAATCTGAAAGCCAGATATGTTATTCACACGGTTGGTCCTGTCTGGAGAGGCGGGAACAGCGGGGAAGACGAACTGTTGAGGAGTTCCTGCCTGACCAGCCTGTCTTTGGCGTGGGAGAAAGGTATTTCCACGATTTCATTTCCTTCGGTAAGCACCGGGGCATATGGCTTTCCCATCAAACGTGCCGCCAGAATAGCGCTTTCCACAGTTTTTGATTTTTGCCAGAACCATCTGGTCAAAGAGATCCGGTTTGTGCTTTTTAGTGAGCAGGACCTTAAAATATACGAGGATGTGTTGAGATGCCTGGTTTAGCAAAAGGTGATCCACAGGGAGACAGGGAACTTTTAAAAGAACTGGTCAGGGAAAGGTCCTTTAGATTTGGCAGCTTTATTCTTTCCAGCGGGAAGGAAAGTACTTGTTATTTTGACGGAAAACAAGTAACCCTGCATCCTCAGGGGGCATACCTGGTAGCCAGGGCTATTCTTGAAAAAGTCAAATATATTCAAATCCAGGCTATAGGAGGCCCTACTCTGGGGGCTGATCCGATGGTTGGCTCGTTGGCGCCGGTTCTTTACCTGGAAGGGATGGACGTTAAGTTGTTTATCGTCCGCGAGGCGGTAAAAAAGCACGGTACAAAAAGGGTTATTGAGGGGCCGCAGCTTACAGCAGGCGATCGTGTGGTTGTTCTTGACGATGTTATCACCAGCGGGGGGTCAATTATTAAAGCGATTGAAACCGTCCGGGAAGTTGGCTGTAAAGTTGTTAAGGTGGTGACCTTAGTCGACCGCCGCGAGGGAGGGACGGAAAAGATTGAAAAGATGGGCATCGAAGTAGATCCCATCTTTAACATCAAGGATTTTGTATAGGGATTTTATACATTGAACCGGAAGTTAATTATGTCCCCGTCTTCGACGATATATTCTTTTCCTTCCAGCCTTGACATTCCTTTTTCCTTCACTTTGTTCACCGAGCCAAGTTCAAACAAATCACGGTATTTAGTCACTTCAGCCCGGATAAAACCCCGTTCTATATCTGAATGTATTTTTCCCGCAGCCTGCCTGGCATTGGTTCCCCGGCTTATTGTCCATGCCTTCACCTCGTCGGGACCAATCGTAAAGAAGGAGATGAGGTTTAACTGCTGATATGCGGCTCTGGACAGCCGCGCCGTCCCAAGTTCCCCAACATCAAGGTCAGTTAGAAACATTGCCTGCTCGGCGGGGTCAAGCATACCAATCTCCATTTCAAGCTGTCCGCAGATTTCGATTACAGTTGTCCCGCGCGTATCCGCAAGGGCTTCAAGTTCTGTCTTCCCGGGATAACTTTTTTCTTTAAATTGGTTTTCGTCAGTGTTGACGACAACTATCTGAGGTTTTTCGGTAAAGAAGCTGGGGATCATCAGCATCGCCCGTTCTTCCCCGGTAAGGCCGGCTTTAGCGGGAGTTACACCTGTTTCCATGGCCGAGCGGCACTTTTTTAACAGCGGCAGTTCCGCCGCAGATTCTTTGGTAATCTTTTTACCTCCCTCAATGCGCTGGATTCGCTTTTCGACAATGTCAAGGTCGGCGAGGAGAAGTTCAAGATCAACCGTTTCAAGATCCCTTAAAGGATCAATATTGCTGTAAACGTGCGGCAATTCCGGGTTATCAAAGGTGCGGACAATCTGAATCAGCAGATCGACATTGCGGATTCCGTCAAGGAACTGGTTGCCGCCGCCCTTTCCCTGGTTTGTCCCGCTGGTCAGCCCGGGAACATCACTGCACATGATTTGTGCGTAAACTGTCCGGCGGGGGTTGCACAGCTGGGTCAAGAAATCAATTCGCGGGTCAGGAACTTTGGCCGCTCCCGTATTTGTTTCGAATTTACCGGACATGAAATCGCTGGTCTGTGCTCCGGTCTGGGTCAACAGGTTGAAGATAGTTGTTTTTCCAACCGCCGGAAGGCCTACCAATCCGACTGTCAGCATTTTTATAGCCTCCTTTGATGCGGCCTTTTTTAGATTTTAATACAAGTCTTTACGCAGGCGCCTCAGCAAAGGAAGTTCCTGCCGGACTTTCTCAAGGCGCTGCAGATTGATTTCCGAGTAGATTATTTCTTCTTCTTCTCCGGCTTCGGCCAGTACTTCCCCCCAGGGGCCGCAGATCAAGGAATGCGCATAGCCGATAAAGCGTTCGGAATAATCACGTGCGGCGGCAGCGCCGACTGTGAAAACCTGGTTGTCGATTGCCCTTACCTGGAAGGTGATTTTCCAGTGAACCTGGCCTGTTGTGAACGTAAATGTGGCGGGTATGATTACAACCTGGGCGCCTTTTAAAACCATCTGGCGGATAAGTTCGGGAAAGCGGATATCGTAGCAGATGGCCACACCGATGCTGCACAGTTCTGTCCGGATTACGGTGGATTGATTTCCGGAGTCAAGCGTGCTGGACTCCCGGATTTTTGATCCCCCGGGCAAGTCTACATCAAAAAGGTGTGCCTTTCTGTGCCTTCCCAACAATCTTCCGTCCGGATCAAAAACAAAACTTGTGTTGTAAAGGCAGCCGTTTTCCCTTTCAGGAATGGAACCGCCAACGATGTAGACAGAATTTTCTTTAGCGGTTAAAGAAAGCATTTCCAGCGACGGGCCGCCCGGGTAGCTTTCCGCATATTCGGGGAACAGTTCCGCCCTGTAGGGGCAGTTGAACATTTCCGGCAGAACCACCATTTGGGCGCCGTTTTCTACAGCCTCGGCAATCATCAGCCGGGCTTTGGACAGGTTCTTTTCTTTTTCTTTTTCTTTTTCTACCTTCAGCTGGCAGCAGGCCAGTCTGAAAACATCACTCAATGATTTGGTCCCCCTAACAGTTTTTACTCAACAATGCTAATCAAGAAATGAACCGAGTTCATCTCCTCCATAAGCTTTTCAAGGCTTAAGCTTGTTTGATCAAGTTCCGGCTGGAGATCGTCTAATTCTTCCTGAGAGGAACTGTTTCCTTCATTTGCGCCCCCGGAATAATTGTTCGGCGCTGTTAATTTTTCTTTTTCCTGCCGGAGCTTTTCCTCCTGTTCTTGTAAGATTAAGTATTCTTCAGTTATATCCTGTTCCTCCTGCTTTTTATCAGAAATTTCTCCCAGTAATTCAATTCCAGTTAAAGCCCCGGTTGTTTTTTCAAAAGGGGCAATCAGTTCCAGCTGTGTGCCGTTATCCCGGGCCGGCGCAAATTTCAGCTCGCCGCCCAGTTCACTGGCGAGTGTATTTAACCTGGTGATTGTCTCTTCCTTTTTGTCCGTTTTTAGTTTCAAGCTGATTTTGGTAATTATCCATTTTTGCTGCTGCGCTTTGTCGCTTTCAAGGGCGGGAATATCCTGAGCCGTAATGGAACCGCCCAAACCGCCACCGCTTTTTAGGGATCGGTTGTCTTCTTCGGGAGATGAAGTGTCTGAATGCGCCTGTTCGTTGTTATCAGGGGATTTTTCTGCCCTCAAAGCAGGCGCTTCCCCGGCGCCGGTGGAGGTGCTTTCGTCAGGGACCTTCTGAGCGGAAGGGGGGGCGGAAAGCGAGATTTTATGTGTTTCGTCTTTTTGAGAAGTTGGTTTTTTGCCGAGCAATTCAACGGGACCCTGCCCGGTTGTTGAACTGTAAATCAGCGAGGAAATTCCCAAAACGAGGACCAGGACTGCAGCCAGTGCGATTCCGGCGCGCAGCCTTTCTCCGGGGAAAAACCATTTAACTGTCTTCTTCTGTTTTTTGGGCCTATCCTCAATCGCTATTTTTTCCGAGACCTGAGCACAGAAATCTTTCGGCGCGGCGACTTCCGGTAAACCATGGATCAATTCCATGGAAGCCCGCAGTCTGGCTAACTCATACCGGCAGTCGGGGCAGGTGCATAAATGCTCTTCCAAAAAACCTTTTTGAGAGGACTTCAGTTCGCCGTCGAGATAGCCGGAAAATAGTTTTTTTGCCTTCGAGCATTTCATGATAGTCTCCTCCTACCCTTTTGACGTCCCGGGAAGCGAAAATGTTCCTATGATAACCTCTGCTTTTTGTTTAAAAGCTGTTCTGGAGCGGTTCAGACGGGATTTTACAGTTCCTACGGAGCATTTCAGAACAGTTGCGATTTCCTCGTATGATAAACCCTGGATCTCCCGCATGATCAGCACCAGCCTGTATTCATCCGGGAGGGCGTTTAAACATTCCTGAACAGCCTCCTGTAGCTCGAGCTGTTCAAGTTTGTTCTCCGGGCAATCGGTCCCTGTTTCTGAAAAAGGCAGTCCGCCTGATGAAGCGGCAATTTCATCCAAAGAAATTTTCGGGCGCCTGTTTTTTTTGCGTAATTCATCACGGCAGATATTAACTGTAATATGATAAATCCAGGTGGAAAAACTGCACTTTCTTTGAAAATCGGACAGGGAGTGATATGTCCTGATAAATGTTTCCTGAGCCAGATCGCCGGCGTCGGCCCAATTTCCCACCATCCGGTAGGCCAGGGAGAGTACTTTATTTTCATAACGGTGAACAAGTTCTTCAAAGGCGCTTAGATCCCCTGACCTGCTTCTGATTACTAAATCATCATCTTCCAGCTCGATTCACCCCCGCAAGGAAAGCGCCAATTGTCTTTATGAAATCAGTTTCATCTCTTAACAATAAAACTTTGTTACTGTATAATCAAGTTAGTTTTGACTTTTCCAGGAACAGGGAAAAGATTTGTGAGTATTCAGGTGGTTTATTAGGATGAGCTTGAGATTTATTCTGGGACGGGCCGGAACAGGCAAGACATATACCTGTTTAAAAGAGATACAGAATCAGATCAATAACGATACCTCTTTCCCTCTTCTATTTCTTGTACCGGAACAGGTCACCTTCCAGATGGAGGTTTCCCTGCTTACCGGCTTAAAAGGCACGTATAGGGCTCAGGTACTCAGCTTCCGCCGCCTGTCCTGGCATATTCTAAGTGAAACAGGCGGGATATCCCGTATACATGTTGGTGAACTTGGCAAACAAATGATTCTTCGCAGGCTGTTGATTGAAAAGCGCAAGGAGTTGAAAGTCTTTCAACAGCTGACTAATTATCCCGGGTTTATCCAAAACCTTTCGAACACTATCTGTGAAGCAAAACAGTATGGTTTAAAGGGTTCGCATTTATCTGATTTGTCAGCCTGTTTTGCTGAAAAAGAAAACATCCTGTCCGATAAGTTAAAAGATTTTGCCCTATTGCTCTCCAGTTATGAAGATTATCTGGGGGAACGGTATCTTGATCCTGACTGTTACCTGGATTTACTTGCTGAAAAAATAGCTATTTCCCGTTTTATGCAGGGAAGCGAGGTTTGGATCGATTGTTTCGCAGGTTTTAATTCCCAGGAATACAGAGTAATCGGAGAACTGCTTAAAGCCGCCCGGAGAGTCAGCATCGCACTCTGCCTGGACAGCCGGACGGCAGCGGACAATCTGGAAGAAACCGACGTTTTTTACCCTGGTCTGGAGGTCCTTGAAAAAATAAAAGCGATGGCCTTCCAGTATGGGATTGCTGCAGAAGAACCTCTCTGCCTGGATAATGAGTTGCCGCCCCGTTATAAGGATGCTTCCTGTCTGGCGCATCTTGAAAAAAATATCCTGGCTCAGAAGGGCGGGCAGTACAAGGATCAGCCGGCGGGAGTAAAACTGATTGCCGCGGCAAACCGCCATGCTGAAGTTGAGGGCGCTGCCCGTGAGATAATCCATCTTTGCCGGGAGAAAGGTTACCGTTGGAAAGATATTTCAGTTGTCCTGCGTAAAGTGGAAATATACCGGCCTTTAATAGACATGGTTTTTAATGACTATGGAATTCCTTACTTTATCGACATTAAACGTGAAATAGGGCATCATCCTTTGGCAGCTTTGATTAAAGCTGCGCTGGAGGTAATCACGAGCGGATGGAGTTACGATTCTGTATTCAATTACTTAAAGACCGGCCTTACGCCTGTCAGTCAGGATGATATCGATATCCTGGAAAATTATGTACTTGCTCATGGAATAAAGGGTTCACGATGGACAGACTCCGAAGACTGGCAGTATGAACGCAGATATACGAAAGAAAGGGAAGAAGATCCCGGTTCTGTGGAAATAAACAGACTAAGTGAAATAAACCGGATCAGGAGGGCGGCTGTAAAGGAAATTGCCGATTTTCAGGCTGCCGTTGCGCAATCCGCAGTGGTCAGGGAAATAACTGCGGCACTATTTGAATTGATTACCAGCCTCAATGTGTTTGAACAATTGAAATTGCTTTCCGAAAAGGCCCGGGAAGACGGCAATCCTGACGCTTCACAGGAGCACACTCAAATTTGGGATGCAATAATAGAACTTTTTGACCAGCTTGCAGAAACGCTTGGCGACGAACGTGTTACAACCGGGGATTATCTGAAGATAATTCAAACGGGGCTGGAAGGAATCCGTTTGGGGATGATTCCTCCCGGGCTGGATCAGGTCCTGATTGCTTCCCTGGACCGTTCGCGAAATCCAAATGTCAAAGCCTGTTTTGTTCTGGGTGTTAATGATGGCCTCTTACCCGCACGTCCTGAACAAAAAGGTTTATTTACTGATTTTGAACGTGAGAATATCGAAGCGGCCGGTGTAATTTTAAGCCCTTCAGGACGGCGGCTGCTTTTCAACGAACAGTTCCTTGTTTACATTGCCCTGACAAGAAGCAGTGAGTTCTTATGGATTAGCTATGCTTTGTCTGATCAGGATGGGTATGCTCTGACTCCTTCACCGGTTATTCAGCGGTTGAAAAAGACATTCCCTGGTCTTGCGGAAGTTTTTCTGCCCGTTTCTCCGCCGGGGACCAAAGACGGGGATCTTCATTATCTAGCCGGGGCGGAGCGATCCCTGGCTTACCTGGCGGTACAGTTAAGAGAATGCAAGTCTTCGGGCAGACTTGCGCCCCTTTGGTGTTCGGTCTACAACTGGTTTGTCAAGCAGCCTCAGTACAGGGACAGGTGCGAAACCATGTTTTCAGGGCTGTATAGTACTAACAACGAGAGCCCGCTGAAAAAAGAATTAAGCCTTTCTCTGTTCGGCAGTCCTCTAAGGACAAGCGTATCGCGGCTGGAACGCTACTACTCCTGCCCTTTCGCCCATTTTTTAACCTACGGGTTAAAATTGAGGGAAAGGGATGTTTTTAAACTGGAAAGGCCAGATTTGGGAGAGTTTTACCATACCTGCCTCAAACTTTTCGTTGAAAAATCACTCCAAGGCAAACAGGACTTAAAAGATTTAAACGGTGAGCAGTGCAATCAGATTGCAGGCGAATTAGTTACCGAGGTAGCGCCCACATTGAGGGACGAAATCCTTTTAAGTACCCCCCGTTACCGCTATCTGACCACCCGTCTTCAAAGAACTGTGGAAAGAGCGGTTTATTCCCTTTCCAAGCACGCCAGCCGGAGCGCTTTTCAACCTGTCGCTGCGGAAGTGTCCTTTTCCAGGCCTGGACAAATCCCCGTCTTTGAGCTGCCCGTTGCAGGGGAATTGAAAATGGAAATTAACGGCCGGATTGACCGGATAGACGCCGCCGAATGGGGAACCGGCCACTACTTGCGGGTGGTCGATTATAAATCAGGCCCTGCAGAACTCAACCTGGTTAAAATATATTACGGACTTCAGCTTCAACTTCTAATTTACCTTGATGTGGCGGTTCGCTTTGCGTGCCGCCTGATTGGCGTTGAGGCTTTGCCGGCCGGAGTTTTTTACTTTAACGTAGCAGATCCTGTAACAGGTGTTTCCAGGCCGCCCCAGCCGGGAGAAATTGAAACTTTGACAGAAAAAAACCTGAAAATGAGAGGTTTAGTCCTTGCCGAACCCGATGTGATCAGGCTAATGGATAAACAGGTAAACGGTTTGTCCAATCTTGTCCCAGCCGGTCTGAAAAAAGACGGAGGCCTTTATAGCAGCCCAAGTATGGTTACTATGAAACAACTGGCTGACCTGCGCGATTTTCTAAGAAAGTTGGCTGCCGCTGCCGGGGAAAGAATCCTGGGCGGTTCGGCGGAAATAAAACCTTACCGTTATAAAAGCCAGACAGCCTGCGCTTACTGCGAATATAAGCCGGTTTGTTCGTTTGATCCTTTGTTGCCTGAAAATGAATACCGGCAGATCCCGGTTCTTGCCAGAGAATATATCTGGAAAGCATTAAGTAAAGGAAGATAAAATGGTTCAGTTCTTAAAACCGGCGCCCCTGATTAAATGGGCGGGGGGCAAAGGCCAACTGATTTTTCAAATCAGGCCTTTTCTTCCCGGACAAACAATAAAGCTTTATCTTGAACCTTTTGTTGGCGGGGGGGCTATGTTTTTTCACCTGCAGCCGTTAAAAGCGGTTTTAATAGACAACAATCCTGAGCTGATTAACTTTTATACTGTGGTCAGGGATAATCTGGAATCTCTTCTTGTCAAGCTTGCCGGGCATGAAAACTCCAAGGAGTATTACTACCGGATCAGGGCGCTTGAACCGGAGGCGATGGAACCGGTCGACCGCGCATCCAGGTTTCTTTACCTTAATAAAACTTCCTACAACGGTCTTTACCGGGTAAATAAAAAAGGCAGGCACAACGTACCTTTCGGACGTTACAAAAACCCCAGGATTATTGATCGGGAAAGGCTCAGCCTGGCTAACGTCCTTTTGCAAACAACCATACTCATTTTCGGAGATTTTAGTTCCGTCCTTGATTTTGCCAAGCCGGGAGCTTTTATTTACCTGGATCCTCCTTATCAACCGCTTTCAACGACCTCGAACTTTACAAGCTATACGTCCGAGGCTTTTAGTGAGCAGGATCAGTACAGACTGGCAAAAGTTTTTAAAAAGCTTGATCAACGTCGATGTTTTGTTATGCTGAGCAATTCGGATACGCCTTTGATCAGGGAAATTTATTCCTCATATAACCAGACAATTCTTTTTGCAAGAAGAGCAATCAACTGTCAGGCCGGGGGCAGGGGTCCGGTCAGCGAACTTCTGATCAGAAATTATGATTAATTTTTCAGATAAAAGGAGGCTTATAGAATGCTTCCCGATGTTTTAACGCTTGATAAAATTACGGGCGCTATTTTGGGCACTTTCACAGGCGACGCGCTTGGTATGCCGGTTGAAGGCTGGTCTTCCCGGGAAATCTCGGAAAGGTATGGGGAAATAACGGAGATTTTGCCAGGACGCCTTAAAGCCGGCAGCTATACGGACGATACGGAAATGATGATCGGGATTGCCGAGTCTTTATTGGAATGCGGGGACTTTAACGATCAGCATATGGCCCTTACATTCTCCAGGAACTTTAATCATGAACGCGGATATGGCCCCGGGACAACACGGGTCCTGCAATTGATTAAAAGCGGAACACCCTGGGAACAGGCTGTACAAAATGTGTTCCCGGGCGGGTCTTACGGCAACGGCGCAGCAATGCGGATTGCCCCGGCAGCCTGTCTCTATGTCGGTCGTCCGGATGAATTAAGGAAGTGCGCCGCCGGGTCTGCCCGTCTGACACATGCCCACCCTCAGGCTGTGGAAGGAGCGGCGCTTCAGGCATCCGCCGTCGCCCTTGCCCTGACCGCCGACAGCCAGTATCCCCTGGATCAGAAAGGTTTCTTGCGCAGCCTGAAAAGTTCACTGCCTCCTGAAGCCGGGGAATACAGGGAGAAACTTGATTGTGCGGGAAAACTGCTGGAAATTGAACCGTCTGTAGATAGAATTGTCCGGGAACTGGGCAATGGTGTAAAAGCTTCTCAATCGGTCTGTACTTCCATATACATATTTTTGGAGAACTACGGCAGCTTTGAAAAAGCAGTTGTCAAAGCAGTCAGCCTCGGCGGTGATACCGATACAATCGGGGCTATGACGGGAGCGATCAGCGGCGCCTATCACGGCAGGAAGGAAATCCCCGGGCGGTGGCTGGATAAGCTGGAAGAAGGGCAAAAGGGCAGGGGCTATGTTGAGGAATTGGCCGCCGGGCTCTGGCTTTTGCTGTCTGACAGCCAAAGCTGTACGTCGCAAATAAAAAAAAGAAAGGAAGATCTTTGATGTCGGATATTAGATGGATGTGCGCTCCTTCCCGGATTGGTGAGTCGGTGGCCTTGTCAGACCGTCTTGACCGGCTTTTTGACGGTTCTTCTGTTTTCGGGAATGCCCAGCCGCTGACTGTGCGGGTACGCGGCGTGATGATCCTGGAAAAATATGATTGGCTGCCCTGGGATAAAAACGACGTCGCCATAGTGACTACATCGCAGTTTGGAAATGAGCCGCCTGTTCAGCGCCTTCACTTTTTACAGCAAAATGTTGAAAAGGGCTGGCAGGGAGATTTCTTCAATGATGTTGTTTTGACGATCCGGGATTTTAATGTGAAAAAAAATATGTTAATCCTCAGGATCCAGGTCTATGACATGGACGGCATTGATCCTGGCTTAATCGAGGCGGTCAGCAATGTGTCGAAAAGCGTCGCCGTAACCTTTCCTCACCTTGCGCCGTATGCGGCTTCTGTTTCTTTCGGATCCTCCGCTCTTTTAACACTGGTTGAAAACATCAATAACCACGATCGGATAATTGATGAGCGTTTGACGCTGGAAGTTGTAGAACCGGAAAAGGGCCATAAACTACTGCAGCCCGGTTATTTTATATGCTTTAACAAACCGGTCGGGGAAGGATTGTCGCTGAACAGCAATCTGACCGTATTGAATCCCGATCAAAGTGTCTTTGAAGGCGCCAGCTACACTGTGCTGGAAGTTGAACGGGAATATCACGGCCAGCCTTTAATGGAAATCGACCAGAAGGCCGCCAAGCTAATCGCCGAGCTTAACGGCAAGGGCCAGAGCGGAAAGGCAGCGCTGGATTTTTTACGGGATACCATAGATTATTACAACAAATATAAAAAGTTGGAACGCATCCGTGAACTGAAGAGTAAAGAGAGTAAAGAGAAACTGAATAACGCGGAGCAGAAACTCCTTCAGGAGCTTGCCGGCGATGCGGAACTGGCGCCTTTTGTAACCGGTATCGTCAATTAGTTGTAAAAAGGGGATATGCCGTTTGTCTGCCGGCATTAACTGGACTGAGGAACAAAAACTCGCCATAAATACAACCGGCTGCAATGTCCTGGTTTCCGCCTCGGCGGGGACAGGCAAGACTTCGGTCCTAGTCGGACGGATTATCAACTTGATTGTCAATCAGGAAAACCCCGTTGATCTGGACCGTCTGCTTGTCGTCACATTTACAAACGCCGCCGCTGCCGAGATGCGCGGCAGAATAAGCCAGGCGTTGGCTGATGAGCTTGACAGAAAGCCTTTTTCCATGCGTCTGCGGCGCCAATTGCAGCTGATCAATAAATCTTCGATTGGTACATTACATTCTTTTTGTCTTGACCTGATCAGACAAAACTTTTTTAAAATAGGGCTTGATCCTGCGATACGCGTACTCGGGGAGGATGAAGCCGCCCTGCTCAGGGCGGCAACTTGCGAAGAGCTGTTTGAATTGCGCTATGACAGCAAGGAAAATTCGATCTTTACCAGTTTGGTTGACTGCTACGGGGGTTCCCGTGATGACAGTGAACTTCAGGGATTGGTTTTACGCCTGTATGATTTTGCCCGGAGCACGCCCAATCCGCAAAACTGGCTTAAGACAGCCGTTAAAAGCTTTTATCCCTCTGCGGATACGGATCTTGAAGACCTTCCCTGGATAAGTGTTTTAAAAAATTATCTGTCCTGCCGGCTTAAAACAATCCTCCAGTTCACGGCAAGAGCGGCTGAATTATGTTTAAAACCTGACGGTCCCCGCGGGTATTTCGGCGCCTTGCAGGATGATTTGGTTAATATTAATAATCTTATCCGCTGCTGCAGCCTTTCCTGGGCGGAGCTGCACAAAGCTTTTCAGGAGATTCAATTTTTACCTTTCAGCCGCGCTGCTAAGGATGTCGGCGAGGAACTGAAGAAACAGGTTAAAGTATTGCGGGAGAGGGGCAAAAGGAATTTAAAAAGTCTGGCTGAGGAGTTTTTCTCGCGGGAACCCGGCGAATATCTTTCCGAACTGGAAACTGTTGCTCCTCTGGTTAACGAGCTGGTTAAACTGGTTCTGGATTTCGATGAAGTATACCGGCAGGTTAAAAAAGCCCAGGGCGTTGTTGATTTCAGCGACCTGGAGCAGTACGCGCTCCAGATTTTAAGCGCTCCGGGGAACGAGCCGGGTGATCTGGTTCCGTCGGAAGTTGCCCTTAAGCTGCAGGAGCGTTTTGACCATGTGCTGGTAGACGAGTATCAGGATATTAATGAGGTCCAGGACGCTGTTTTAAACCTGGTTTCCCGTCAGAGCGCCAGAGGGTCAAATCTTTTTATGGTCGGCGATGTAAAACAGAGCATTTACAGGTTCAGGCTGGCCGAACCCGGGCTTTTTCAAGCCAGGCAGAATGTGTTTGCTTTTTTAGAAAGCGAAACTTGTCAGATAGATAATTGTAATTCCGGGATAAACCTTTGCTTAACGAACAACATGCGGAGCACGAAAAACATAATTGACGGTGTAAACTTTATTTTTACGCTGATGATGACGCCAGGCGTCGGCGAAATTGATTACAGTAAAAGCCCGCTCGAATTTGGCGCGACCCGTCCGTCCGAAAAGCTGACACCATTCTTTTTAAACGACGCCATCGAGTTCCATCTCCTTAATTCCAACCCAAATACTGTTGAATTACCTGATGACGAAGATGTATTGGAAACAAGCGGGGAAAGCATTGGCGGAGAATTACAGGAAGATACCGTTTGGGAATCTTTTGAGGGAATTGAAGGAAGGCGGGTTGAAGCAAGGTATGTTGCCGGCAGGATCAAGGAAATGATTGCTGAAGCGAGACGGGAAGGCAAAAATCTATCATACAGGGATATGGCTGTTTTGATGCGGAGTACCATACAGACGGCAGGAATATTTCTTGAAGAATTTAGTGCGGCAGGTATTCCGGCTTATGCTGAATCTGCCACAGGTTATTTCCAGGCATCCGAAGTAAAGACAATCATTTCCCTGCTTTCTGTGATAGATAACCCAAGGCAGGATATACCTTTAGCCGGTGTTTTAAGGTCTCCCCTTGTTGGTATCGGGGTTGAAGGAATGGCTAAAGTACGCCTTTGCCGGAAAGAAGGCGATTTCTACGACGCAGTACTGGCCGCCGCCGGGATGCCTTCGGATGAATTATCCGGCAGGCTGGTTGCTTTTTTGGCTATGCTGAAACGATGGCGTGCCATGTCGCGCCAGTGCCGTTTACCGGACCTGATTCACGATATATACCGTAAGACCGGTTATTATGATTACGCCGGCGGACTGCCCGGAGGGGATCAGCGTCAGGCCAACCTGCGTGCCCTTTATGACAGGGCCTGCCAGTATGAAGGAACTGTTTTTCGGGGATTATACCGTTTTCTCAAATATATTGAGCGCCTTCAACAGAATAACCGCGACCTCGGTTCCGCAAGAGCGCTTGGGGAAAACGAAGATGTGGTCAGAATAATGAGCATCCACAAGAGCAAGGGTCTGGAGTTTCCCGTAGTGTTTGTAGTGAGCTTGGACAGGCCGTTTAATCTCCAGGATTTGAACAGGAATGTCCTTCTTCATAAAAAGCTCGGCATCGGCCCACAGCTCGTCAATGTGACGGACAGGTACAGTTACCCTACTCTGCCGAAACTGGCTCTAAAGGCTGCCCTCAAAATGGAAACTATAGCGGAGGAACTGCGGGTTCTATATGTTGCTATGACACGGGCCCGTGAAAAGCTTATTTTAATCGGCCGTGTCTCCGATCTCCGGAAAGAAGTTATAAAATGGTCCAATGCCGGAGATTTCAAGGAAAAGCAGCCCTTTGAACCATATTTGATTTCCGCCGGGTCTTTTCTTGACCTGCTGGGCGCCGCCCTGATCAGGCGCCATGATGCGGAAACTCTTTATCAAACTACCGGCCTTAACCTGGATTTGAATACCCTTAATGATCTTTCCCGCTGGGAAGTAAAAATCTGCGGTGATGATTATAAAGTACCGGTTGTGGAAGAGGAACCGGCTTCACAGTCCTCCGGGATACTTGAAAAAGTGCGGAAACTCGAATCTCTGGGCGGGGAATGCGGAGACGAAGAGAAAATAGAACATCTGCTTGGCTGGCGTTATCCTTTAAACTGCTTCTCGGTCAAACCGGCAAAATTAACCGTAACAGGCTTAAGTGAACATTCATTATACAATGATGAGGACAATTCGCAGCTTGTTTCCCCGGAGGAGAAAGCAGCTCACCGTCAGGGCGCCAGGCGGCCGAATTTTTTGCAAAAGACAAATGCCTTGACCGGAGCGGAGAAGGGAAGCGCCGTACATCTGGTTATGCGGCATCTGAACCTGGACGGAAAGTTAACAAGAGAAAGCATCTGTGCTCAAATCGCCGATTTGCAGAAACGGGAAATACTTACGCAAGCCCAGGCCGATGTTGTAAATCCGGATCATCTTCTGGCTTTCTTTGAATCACCGCTTGGCGAAAGAGTGCTTTCGGCAAATAAAATATACCGGGAAACCCCTTTTCTTATAGCTGTTCCTGCTCATGAGATATATCCCTGCTCTGTTGAAGGTGATTCTCTGTCCGAAAAAAGCCTGGCTGCATCCACGGCCTTTGTTGAGCAGACAGTTGTAGTTCAGGGCATTATTGACTGTCTTTTGGAGGAAGAGGGGGCCCTTGTAGTTATTGATTATAAAACAGATTATATAAGCTCCGGTAATTGGGAAAGGATGAAAGAACTGGCGGGGCGCTACCGTATCCAAATTGAAATGTATGCCAGGGCTGCCCAATCTGTCTTAACGCTGCCTGTCAAAGAAAAATTTTTGTACTTTTTTGGAGCTGGACCATACAGGTTGTAAATACAGTTTCTTTACGGTAAAGTTATAGGGTAGTATAATTGTGCCTGGCAAATATGTTTAAGGGAGCTGTATTATGGAACAAATTCGTGTTCGTTTTGCGCCAAGCCCTACGGGGAACCTTCATATAGGGGGAGCAAGGACGGCGCTGTTTAACTGGCTTTTTGCAAGAAAAAACAGCGGTGTTTTTGTCCTTCGCTTAGAGGATACAGACCTGGAAAGGAACCTTGAGGAAGCTGAAGCGGGTATTTTTAGCTGCCTTAACTGGCTTGGCCTTAACTGGGATGAAGGACCGGGCTCAACAGGTTTATCAGGTCCGTACAGGCAGTCGGAGAGGTTTGGCTTATACGGGGACCAGGCAGACCGCCTGTTGAAGAGCGGCGCAGTTTATAAATGTTACTGTACGCCGGCGGAGCTGGCCCAGCAGAGGGAACAGGCGCAGAAAAAAGGCCTTGCGCCGCGCTATGACGGAAGGTGCCGCCTGCTTAGCCGGGAGGATCAGCTGGAACGGGAAGCCAGGGGTATCAGCCCCGTACTGCGTGTGAAAATGCCCCAGGAAGGCACAACAGTAGTGCACGATTTAATCAGGGGCGCCGTTGAGTTTGAGAATAAGACCATGGATGATTTTATCATTGTCAAGTCAAACGGCCTTCCAACCTATAACTTTGCCTGTGTTGTAGACGACAGTCTTATGCGCATAACTCATGTTATCCGCGCCGAAGAGCATCTTTCCAACACTCCCAAGCAAATACTGCTTTACAGGGCGCTCGGGTTTAATGAACCTGTTTTCGCGCATGTGCCGATGATTCTTGCGCCTGACCGCTCCAAACTATCTAAACGGCACGGAGCGACGAGTGTTGATGAATTCCGCCTGGACGGTTTTTTTCCTGAGGCTCTGGTAAATTATCTGGCCCTGCTTGGCTGGTCGCCGGGTGATGACAGGGAGATGATGACTGTGAATGAAATCATCAATTTGTTTTCTCTCGAAGCAATCTCTAAATCGGCGGCTATATATGACACAAAAAAACTGACCTGGTTAAATGCGCAGTATTTATGCTCGTTCGAACCGGAAAGAGTTGCCCGGGAAGTGGTTCCGTTTTTACAGGCACGCGGTTTTATTAAAGGTGATCCGGACGAAGAAACATTCGCTTATATTAAAAAAGTTTCCGAAGTGGTGCGTACCCGGGTGCACACACTAGTTGAACTGGCTGACGCATCCTCTTATTTTTACATAGATGATTTTGACTACGATGAAAAGGGAGTAAAAAAGTTTTTTAACAGGGAAGGGACGGCTGAATTGCTTGATCAAGGAAAGGAAGCAATTAAAACGATCCCCTGCTTTGATCTGCCTGGTGTAGAAATGGCTTACCGGAATTTAATAGAAAATCTCGATATTTCCGGCGGGTCCTTGATACATCCGACGCGCCTTGTTCTTTCCGGTAAAACAATGGGGCCGGGACTGTTTGATATAATGGTTACCCTGGGTAAAGAAAAATGCGTTGAAAGGCTGGAAAAGGCAGTCTGCTGGCTTAAGAAAAGGTAAATATTTGTATATTTGCGGCATAAGATGCTGCAATAATGAAATAATAAGTTCGTTATTCCGAAATGAGGGAGGAAAAAGATCATGCGGATCTATGTAGATCAAGAGTTATGCATCAGCTGCGGCAGTTGCGTAGACATCTGTCCGCTGGTTTTCGACTGGAATGGCGATGAAAAAGCATATACCATAGTGGAGGAAGTCCCTTCGGAATTGGAAAGTGATGCTCTTGAAGCTCTGCATAACTGTCCTACAGAGGCTATCCTGGAAAAATAGAGGAAACGGATGAAGAAATTCCGTATTTTACACTTGATTCGCCCAGCCGCCGGGGGGATGAAAAACCACCTGCTTTCCCTTTTAAGGCACTGTGACAGGGATTTATTTGATCCTATAGTGGCTTGTCCCGGATATATGGCCAGAGATTTGACTTCATTAGCTTTTAAGACCATTGAGCTGCCCATCCGGGGTGAACTTTCTCCGTTAAGTGATTTACGTGTTGTAAAGCAACTGGTCAGTATCTTAAAAGATGAGAGAATAACTATTCTGCATGCGCACAGTTCAAAGGCCGGACTTGCCGGACGCGTGGCGGCTAGATTGGCGGGTACTCCGCTTGTCTTTTTAACCGTGCACAATTCAATTTTTTATGAAGAGTGGCCTTTCTGGAAGAAATCTTTGTTTGCTTTTGCCGAACGGCTGCTGAACAGGTATACCGACCGGTTAATTACTGTTTCTGAAGCCTTGCGCGATGAACTAATCAAAAGAGAAAAACTTGATCAAGACAAGGTTGTAACAATTCAGAACGGAATCGAAACAGAATTGTTTGAAACACAGGTAATGCGTTGTTTTACCCTGCGAAACCTGGATCTTCCCCTTTCAGGACAGGTTGTCGGCATGGTTGCCCGTCTAGCTTCCCAGAAAGGGGTAACTTATTTTTTAAAGGCCGCCGCTATGCTGGCCAAGGATTACAATGTTAATTTCGTTGTCATCGGGGATGGGCCGCTTCACCGGCAGCTGGAAGAAGAAGCGTTGTCGCTGGGTATCAAGGACAAGGTTGTTTTTACAGGTGAGAGGGATGATGTTCCGTACCTTTTGCCTGCCTTTGACGTTTTCGTGCTCTCTTCACTGACCGAAGGATTTCCTTTAACCATACTTGAGGCTCTTGCTGCCGGCCGTCCGGTGGTTGCCACCCGGGTGGGCGGCATTCCTGAAATTATCCGGGATAATGTTAATGGCCTGCTTGTTGAGCCGGCCGACCCGGCCGGACTTGCCATTGCAGTGGCTTCTTTATTATCTGATCCCGATAGAGCCGCTGCCATAGGACAGGCGGGCAAAGCTCTGGTCAAAGAAAAATTCACGGCAGCCGTTATGGTTCGCAAGGTTGAAGAGGAATATAAGAACCTCCTTTCAAACAGAGGCTTAATTTAATCTAAAAATAAACAAATTAAGGTACTTAAATCAGAAAATGAAAAAGAGTAAGCTCACTATTGTACTATTGATTTTTATTTCCCTGCTGACAGGTTTTCCTGCCCTGGGATGGCCAGGCGCCGCAATGCAAAACGTAAGTCCCGGCACAGGAGACGGCACGGCCAGGCCCCTGACATCCAGCCCTTCGAAGCAAAACAAGGTCGTTATGGTGATTGTTGACCGGATGGTTTTAGAAGATCTCATTGATCCCTCACTCACCGGCTTTCATAAAATTATTCAAAACGGCGCCATCAGCCTGATGAACTGTAATACCGCCGGTAATAACCTTCTTTCGGAGAATACATATGCTACAATTGGAGCCGGTTCACATATCATAGCAACAGGGACGTCTGCAATGGGCTTAAACGCAAAAGAAGAGCAGGATAACGGGCCTGCAGGGCTTGAATACTACAGGCGTACGGGCAGAAAAGTTCCTCCTTCGGCGGTTGTCCAGCTTGATATCACCAGGTTTGGTCAGCTTAACAGCGAACTTCCTTACCCCGCCGTACCGGGCGCTTTGGGCGATTGTCTGCACGAAGCGGGCTTAAAAACAGCTGTCCTCGGCAATTCGGATGTTACTATTGGCTTCCGCCGGGAGGTTCTGTCCGTTGCCATGGACCGTTACGGAATGGTGGACTATGGTGATGTAAGCGCTTCCCTGCTTGAAAAGATGGACGACCGTTTTCCAGGCGGGTATAGTACAAATTATGCCCGGGTTCTTCAGGAGATGGACCGTTTACCCGGTGATACGGCTCTAACAGTAATTGAAACAGGCGATCTGTCCAGGCTGGAAGAATTTCGTAATTATGTGTCCGATTCGGTCTGGGCTGCCGAACGTAAGCGGACAATGCAAAGGATAGATCAGTTTATTGGAAAAGCACTTGACCGCCTGGATCCGGACAGGGATCTTTTGCTGATTGTTACCCCTACGCCGGGGAAAGGCGCCGGAGAAGAGAATGATTACCTTTCTGCAATTTTAGCAGTTGGCGCAGGGGTGCGGGAAGGCGTTTTGTTCTCACCGACAACTAAAAGACAGGGAATATTAATGAATACAGACCTGGCTCCGACAATCCTGGGCTTTCTCGGTTTAGAAAAGCCCGAATGGATGAACGGACAAATCCTGCTCTATGTGAAAGCGGAAAACCAGCTCAACAAACTTGTCGTTATGAAGAAGCAGCTGACTCTGACATACGATGCGCGGAGTATCTTTCAAAAGGGGTACTGTGTTTACCAGATAGGCCTGTTGCTGGTCAGTCTTTATTTTATCCTCACCCATAGGAAAGCTGCCCGGCTGCTTCAGCCATTTTTATTATCCGTGATGGCAGTTCCGCTTGTTTATTTGCTGCTCGCTTTTTTACCCCAGCCCTCATTTCCTGTTTTGACGCTGGAACTGTTCCTGCTGACTGCCTGGATTACCTGTTTGGCCTGGTGGTTTGAGCGCCGGCACAATCTCGGTTCGTTTATCTTTCTTAGCCTGGCCACTGCCGGACTGCTGATCCTGGATACAGCCGTTGGGGCGCCCCTTCAGAAGACTTCGATAATGAGCTATGACCCGATAGCCGGCGCACGCTTTTACGGGATTGGGAACGAATACATGGGAGTGCTAATGGGTTCTTTAATAATCGGCTGCACAACCTTGATGAGCAAGTTTGAGCGTTACCGGAAAGCCCTGCTGGTTATGACTGGTATAATCTTTCTGATCACTGTTTATGTATTGGTCTCACCAGCCCTGGGCTCCAAGATGGGCGGGGCTATCGTCTCGGTTGCCGCATTGGCGGTTACTTTTTTGCTGCTCTGCAACGTAAAGTTCAAGCTGCGCACCGTCATTTACCTTGCTGTCATAATCATAGGTCTGGTGGCTGTAATACCGGCAATTGATCTGCTCAGGCCCGCCGAACTCCAGTCACATTTCGGGCGAAACGCGTCCTTGATTTTATCCGGAGGCTGGCAGGAGATACAAAACATAATTGTGCGTAAAACTGAAATGAACCTGAAATTGATCAGGTATACATATTGGACCCGGATTTTTATCGCCAGCCTGGTAAGCCTTGCTCTTTTGTTCTACAGGCCTGTGGGTGTTATGGCCACGATACGAAAGAAGCGCCCCGATTTATACAAGGGATTTGTCGGTGTTGTTACGGCAAGCATTGTTGCTCTAATCTTCAACGACGCGGGGATAGTGGCTGCCGCGACAACCATGATCTTTGGAGCTCCGCCAATAGTCTATCTTGTTCTACAGGAACAAAAGTAATCTAAATTTATATTTGACATCTAACGATCTTGTGTTACAATTTTATTTGGTTGGAATGGCCAGAAAACCTGGCATTTATATAGATTTGTCAGGTAAATGACATATTCCGGCACTCTTTTTTTTAAAAAAGAAAAAAAGGGGGAAGATATGTAGATGAAACAGTTAGGCCGCCACGTTTTGGCTGAGATCTATGGCTGTAAGTTTGACATTCTGAACAATAGGGAAATGGTCGAGGAAATAATGGTCAACGCAGCTAAAGAAGTAGGAGCAGAGGTTAGAGAAAGCGTATTCCATAGATTCAGCCCTCAGGGAATCAGCGGCGTGGTGGTAATTTCAGAGTCCCATCTGGCAATTCATACATGGCCGGAACTGGGTTATGCGGCGGTTGATGTGTTCACCTGTGGTGATCGGGTTGATCCCTGGAGCGCCTGCAATTATTTGACAAATCATTTTTGTGCCAAAGAAATGGCGGCAAAGGAAGTAAGACGTGGTATTTTGCCGCTGCAAGGGCTAGCCAGTGGTCAGGATTAATAGGGGGGATTTTTATTAGTACCCGCTTAAAAGAAGATTAGCAGAGCCTTGCTGCCTTGAAGGATTGCAAGGCTCATTGCTTTTTATAAACTGGGCAGGATATTGCCATCCATAAAAAGAATTTTAATGTAGTTGCCTATTAAGGGGTTGAATATTTGTGGAAGAAGTATTACTTTCGTTTAAAACAGAGATGGAGCATGTACAAAGCATTTTATCCAAAGCTTTTAAAATCAGGGCGGGGAGTCTTTTAGACCTCATGCGCATGGATTTTTCCCCTGTTAAAAACCTTGCCAGGCCGGGACTGATCCTGCTTGCGGCTAATCTTTATAATAACGTAAGCAGGCAGGTAGTTTATTTGGCGGCAATCTTACAGTTTATTCATACAGCTTCCCAGATACATAAAATTGTTCTTGAAAACGACGGCCTGATGGAAAAGACTGATTACTTCCGGGATTACTGCCAGTTGCCCGTTTTGATAGGCGATTATCTTTACAGCCAGGTTTTTGTAAGCTTATGCGATGCGGGATTATTCAACTATTTGCGTACTTTCTCAGATTTGATTGGACAGATTAATGAAGGATGTATTCTTAAACTAAGAACAGATCAAGAAGGGACTCAACCGGCAGATAGTTACATGACTGTTATCGAAAAAGAATCTGGCCGGGTAATTGCCGCTTGCTGCAGGATCAGCGGCGAACTGGCCGGCGCGCCTGAAGATGATTTACATTTACTCGAATCCTTGGGATTCAACCTGGGGATGGCCCTGGGTTTCGCGGAGGATATTCCCGGCAATTCTGAAGCGGCTAAAGACTTTTTTAAGAATGCGTTAAACTGCCTGGAGTCATTGCCGCATGGAGAATCCCGGAAACTGCTGATGCAGTTTATCGGTTCATTGCAGGAAGGAAACTTATATTATGCTAAATGAGGGAAAATATAACAAAAGCAAAGAGCAGTATGTACATGAGATATTTACCGCAATAGCTCACAGGTACGATCTGCTTAATTCTATACTGAGCCTTAATTCAGACAAAGGCTGGCGCCGTTTTACCGCAGGAGAGCTAAACCTGAAGCCTGGTGGTAACGGACTTGACGTTTGTTGCGGTACCGGCATGCTGGCTATCGAGCAGGCTAAAATAGTGGGGCCGGAAGGAAAAGTAACGGCGCTGGATTTTTGCGAAAATATGCTGGCCAGGGCTGAATCCAACATATCGGCAGCAGCGTTTTCAGATGTGATTACCCTGGTTCAGGGAAACGCTGTTGATCTTCCCTTTCCTGAAGGCAGCTTCGATTGCGCATCCATAGGGTTTGCCTTGCGCAATGTGTCAAGTATAGAAAAGACAATCCGGGAAATGAAACGTGTAGTAAAAAAGGGGGGCAAGGTAGTTTCCTTGGAACTTTCCAAGCCCAGCGCCCCGTTGTTTAAGCAGTTGTATTATTTTTACTTCAATAACCTGGTACCGTCCATAGGGCGTTTTTGGTCGGGAGCCGGCGGCCCATACAGCTACCTGCCGAATTCACTGAAAGAATTTCCTCACCAGGAGAAAATCAGGCAGCTTTTTGAAGATGTCGGGCTTGAAAATGCCCACTATCACGAACTGACAGGCGGTATAGTTTCGGTGCATGTCGGGACAGTATGATTGGAGGCAAGCATTTTGGATGAAAATAGCGGCGAAAAGACCTTAAACAAGTTGCCTGCTGTAAATGAGATTCTGCAGTCTTCCAAAGTAAGTGAACTTCTAAATTCGTATCCGCGTGGGGCAGTCCTTGAAACAGTACGCAGTATCCTGGACCGCATCCGCGGCGAACTGAGAAATAACGAAGGTTCAAGAAAAGGTTTTTCCAGGGAACAGCTTAAAGATCTTATCGCACAGGAAACTGCGGAAATGATTGAAAGGATTGCAGGATCAAATATAAAGAAAGTGATCAATGGAACAGGAGTCGTTTTACATACAAATCTTGGCCGTTCGTTGTTAAGCCCGGCCGCCTGTCAGGCTGTTTTCTTGGCCGCGTCCAGTTATATCAACCTTGAATTTGATCTTGATACGGGCAGGAGAGGTTCGCGTCACGCCGCCGTTCAAGACATTCTTTCAAGATTAACCGGCGCAGAGTCTTATCTGGTCGTAAATAACAACGCGGCAGCCGTCCTTCTGGCATTGAACACACTGGCCCGGGGCAGGGAAGTGATTGTCTCAAGAGGGCAGCTCATAGAAATAGGCGGATCATTCCGTATTCCCGAGATTATGAAACAGGGCGGCTGCACACTTGTTGAAGTGGGTACGACCAATAAGACGTATGTTGAGGATTACAGGGAGGCAATCACCGAGAGGACGGCGTTGATTTTACATGTCCACACAAGCAATTATCATATTATAGGTTTTACAAGACAGGCAAGTATTTCTGAGCTTGTAAAGCTGGGACGGGAGTTTAACCTGCCGGTAATGAGCGATCTGGGCAGCGGTGTACTGGCGGATCTCGGGTCTTTTAATCTGCCGGCTGAGCCTACCGTACAACAGGTGCTGGACGCCGGCGCTGATGTGGTGACCTTTTCCGGAGATAAAATGCTTGGTGGTCCACAGGCGGGAATTATTGCCGGCAAAAAAGAAATTATTGAGGAAATGAAGAGGAACCACCTGGCCCGTGCATTGAGGATAGACAAGCTGACTCTGGCGGCGCTGGAAGCTACATTAAGATCTTACCTGAATCCGGAACAAGCCCTGGAAGACATTCCGACATTGCGGATGATTACCGGGAGTTTGGAAGATATCCGGCTAAGGGCGGAAGAATTGGCTTCTGGATTAAGAGAAGCTGTGCGGAAGGAAGCTGAAATAACCGTCAGAAGTTCTGTTTCCCGTATAGGAGGCGGGGCTATGCCTGCGGCGGAACTGCCTTCCTTTGCGGCAGCTGTCAAACCATATAAATTGAGCATGGAACGGTTCAGCCAGCTTTTAAGGCTTCATGAACCCGCTGTTTTAGGCAGGGTGCAGGAAGACATCTTCCTTTTAGATTTAAGAACCATCCAACAGGGAGAAGAAAGCATAATCCTGGATGCAGTGTCAGGGGTTTTGTCAAAAGAGGAGAAAAAGGAAATATTCCAGGGGTGAAGTAATGACCAATATTATCATTGGTACGGCAGGCCATGTAGATCACGGGAAAACAGCCCTGATTAAAGCCCTGACGGGAATTGACACAGACAGGCTAAAGATGGAGAAGGAAAGAGGGATCTCCATCGAATTGGGGTTTGCTTTTTGCCGGCTTCCCAGCGGACGCCGGGCAGGCATTGTGGATGTTCCCGGTCATGAGCGGTTTATTAAAAACATGTTAGCCGGAGTAGCCGGGATCGATCTCGTTTTATTGGTTATTGCCGCAGATGAGGGAGTTATGCCCCAAACCCGGGAGCACATGGATATTGTCCGTTTATTGCAGATCAATCGGGGAATAGTTGCTTTGACGAAAGTTGATCTGGTTGATGAAGATTTCTTAAAATTGGTCCGGGAAGATGTTAATGATTTTCTAAAAGACACTCCTTTAAAGGATTCCCCTGTTGTGGAGGTATCTGCGGTTACAGGTCAGGGACTGGAAGAGTTGCTGAAAAGAATCGACGAAGTTCCTGTGGAAGGAAAAGATACCTCGGGACAGGCCCGGCTGCCTGTAGACAGGGCGTTTTCCGTAACGGGGTTCGGTACAGTGGTGACGGGCACACTTTGGAGCGGAGTAATTCATACCGGAGACAACCTGGAGATTATGCCTCAGGGGCTGGTAGCCAGGGTGCGTTCCCTGCAGGTCCACGGCGAAAAAGTAAAAGAAGCCACAGCCGGGCAGAGGGTGGCTGTAAATGTTGCCGGTGTGGGTGTAGAACAGGCTCAAAGGGGAAGCGTTTTGGCAAAGCCGGGTTTTTTAAGGTCTGCTAACCGTTTGGATGCCCGGATTTCTTTGCTTGAGAATGTGCAAAAGGAACTGGAAAACCGGACCCGCCTTCATTTTTATCTTGGCACGGCTGAAATTCTCTGCCGGGTTATCTTGTTGGACAGGGAAAAGCTTTTACCCGGGGAAACCGCCTATGCGCAGTTTTTACTTGAAGAACCGGTCGCAGGCATAAAAGGGGACCGTTTTGTGTTCCGGTCATATTCTCCTGTTTATACTTTGGGAGGAGGCATCATAGTCGACTCGGCTTCAAGGAAACATAAACGGATGCGGGAAGAAATAATTGAAGCGCTGGTTACCCGTGAACTGGGCCTCCCTGCCGAACAGGTGGAAAGCTATTTAAAAAGCCGGAAAACAATCCAGAGCAGATCGGATATATCCCGGGCAACCGGGATTAAAGAAGAAGAAACTGAACAAGCCCTCCGGGAATTAAGTGGTGATAACAAAGTTTATGTTCTTACGGTGGATCATGATCATTTTTTTATTTCCCGGGAGATATACAAGCAATGGGTTGAAAAATTAACCAATCTTCTGAAAAAATATCATCAACAATATCCTTTAAGAGAAGGGTTCCCCCGGGAGGAATTGCGTTCCCGGCTTTTTGCCAGGTTTACCACAAGACAGCTTCAGGCGCTGCTTAGAATCCTGGAAGAAGAAAACATTTTAAGTCAGGGTCCGAATACGGTAGCTTTAAAAGATTTTCAGCCTAAACTTGAAGACAGCCAGCAGGAAATTGTTCAAAGAATAGAGGATATCTTTAATAGAAGCGGTTTTCAGCCGCCGGATTGGGAAAGTGTTTCCCGCGGGGAAGGTGTTAGCGAATTGCAGTCTCAGGAGGTCCTGCAGCATTTCTTGCGGCAGGGGACACTGGTAAAGGCAGCGGAAGGACTTTATTTTCATGCCGCCGCCATTGAAAGTGCGAAGAAACTTTTGACCGGGTATTTGGAAAAAAATAATGAAATTTCGATTGGGGAAATTAAAAACCTTTTAAATGTTTCCCGAAAATATGCGCTGCCCTTACTGGAATACTTTGACAGAATCAAGGTGACTAAAAGAGTGGGTGATAAGCGTTTTTTGATTAAGTCAAAAACAACAGCCAATGGTGTATAAAGTAGAACAAAAAAAGGTAGGTGGAGTAATTTGGTGAACCTGAGACGGAACTTACTTTTTATTGCACTGGCTGCTTTTATAGCAGGAATAATGTTTATGAGCGGCTGTCTGGTAGTGAATGATCTCAAACCGCTTGCAGGGAATAAATCCGGAGTTGCGGTAAGCAATTTTGCCGACGCTTCCGGAACGCCTCCCGGAGTTAACGCAGACGCCGTGGCTGAAATAGTGAGCAATGCAGGTCCGGCAGTTGTAAAAATCGATACTGTAACGGTTCGCGGCCAGCAATACGATCCTTTCTTTAACGATCCTTTCTTCAGGCAGTTCTTTGGCAGTCCCTTTGGCAGTACGGAGCCGCAGGAGGAGCACGGCTTGGGGTCGGGCTTTATTATATCTAGTGACGGGTATATTTTGACTAACGAACATGTTATTGAAGGCGCTGATAAGATAACAGCCACCATTCAAGGATTTAAAGACCCGCTGCAGGCAAGCGTGGTGGGGGCGGACTATGATTTAGACCTGGCCGTATTAAAAGTTAAAGCGGGAAGCAGCCTTTCTCCGCTAAAACTGGGCGATTCCAACAAGATCAGGGTCGGGAACTGGGTTATCGCCATAGGCAATCCGTACGGGTTGGATCATACTGTAACCGCTGGTGTGATCAGCGCCAAGGGACGCCCGATAAATGTAGAAAACCGCAGTTATAAGAACTTATTACAGACGGATGCGTCAATTAACCCCGGGAACAGCGGAGGTCCACTTTTAAATCTCTCCGGTCAAGTCATCGGTATAAACACTGCAGTGGCTCAAGCGCAGGGAATCGGCTTTGCCATACCGGCAAATACCGCCAATGACGTAATCCAGGAATTGATTAATAAAGGCAAGGTAGTCCGGCCCTGGCTCGGTGTCCAGGTGCGGTCAATAGATGAAGAAATATCCGCTGACCTAAATTATAAAGGAACGAAGGGCGCTCTTGTGGCAGGTATTCTTTCAGGCAGTCCCGCCGCCGCCGGTTTAAAACGGGGGGATATTATAACCGGATGGAATGGAAAGGAAGTTGCGTCACCGGACGCTCTGGTTGAACTAATCAGCAAATCAAAAATCGGACAGAGTGTGCCGGTAACCATATACAGGGAAGGCAAACCTCGGACCATACAAATTATGGTTACCGAGAAACCCGGCAATATCTAATATTCGGTTGTTAACTGTTTTCGATAATATTTTTTAGTTCATGTTTTAAAAGTTTTCCGGATGATGTTTTGGGCAATTCGTCTACTATATGTATAACTCGCGGAATTTTATAGCCGGCAAGTTTGTCCTTGCAAAATTCCTGCAATTCCTTTGCGTCAATTTTCGTATCCTTTCTCAAATGGACAAACGCGATAACTTCCTCTCCCCAGACAGGATCGGGCATTCCTATTACAGCTACTTCGAATACTGCAGGATGGGTATAAAGCACATCCTCCACCTCACGGGGGTGCACATTGAGGCCGCCCCGGACAAGCAGGTCTTTTTTACGGTCAACGATAAAAACATATCCTTCACTATCCATATAGGCAAGGTCTTCGGTATGGAACCACCCGTTGCGCATTACCCAATTGGTTTCTTCCTCACGGTGATAGTAGCCTTTCATGACATTCGGCCCGCTGACGACTATTTCGCCAACCTGCCCTACCGGAACTTCCCGGTCTTCATAATCAACAATTTTCAAATTTATGCCGGGTAATGGCTTTCCTGCGGAACCCGGTTTTTTAGTTTCCTCAACCGGATTTGAGCAGATTAACGGGGAAGTTTCGGTACAGCCGTATGCTTCGGTTATCTGCAGTCCGAATTTTTCTTCAAATGCCTGAAAAGTTTCTGGCGGAAGGGGGTCTGCGGCAGTGCAGGTTACCCGCAGTGTATATGTTTTAAACCGCCGGGGCTCAGGAAAATCAAGCAGCATTCTGTACATCGGAGGTGTGCCGAAGAAGAAAGTAATTCCTTCTTCTTCAATAGTTCGCAGGATTGTTTCAGGTTTTGTCCAGATATCGTGCATCACTACAGTTGCCCCGGCCATAAGCGGGGCATTCATGGCGCAAGTCTGGGCAGGAGCATGGTAAGCTCTGGAAACAAGCAAGGCGCGGTCCTCAGGAGTTAAACGGCATAGTTCTAAAAACGCTATTGCATTGCTGTACAGGTTCTGGTTGGTCAGCATAGCCCCCCTCAGTGTGCCGGTAGGACCATGAGTATAAAGGAGTTCGATTACGTCGTTATCATTATAAGTATATTCGGCGGGAAAAAATTCATCCCCGTTCTCCATTATCTCTTTGAATGAAATAGCTGTTTTAGAATTTCCCTTTTCGGAGCGGATTACAATTACATTGGCCGGCAAGCCGGTTCTTTCTTTTAACCTGATATAGTTGGAAGCTATCGAAGAATCCGTAATTACAGCAACGGGAAGAGCATCGGCGGCTATTTTTTCAATTTCGTTAGGAGCATATTGAGGGTTGATAGGTATAACCACGGCGTTAATCTGCATTATGGCGAAATAAGAAATGACAAATTGAGGGCAGTTCCCTAAAGCGATTAGAATGCGGTCGCCCTTTTGAATACCAAAATTTTTTAATCCATTGGCAAACCTGTTGATCGATTCTATCAAGCTGCCGTAAGTGATCCGTTTTTCCTCAAAGATAATGGCTTCCTTATCTGGATAAAGTTGTCCAACCTCGGAGAGCCGTGATACCAGACTCATATTTTAACCTCCTTTACATACCTCGGTGTTTGCCCTAATTATTTCTTCATAATTTAACAAATTCCTGCAAGCATCTTAATTTTACTCATAATTCTATCGAAAAACAACCTTTATATAGAAAGTATTCAGTTAAACTGTTCAATGGGCATGGCGTTGCCGGCAGCGAGTTTGACAAAGCCGGCTGATGGAGGATAAGATACTTTAAAAAACCGAGAGACGAAGGGAAGGTATGGCTGAATGGAATTTGACCAAGTGGTGCGGGAACGCCGCAGTATAAGAAGATATAAAAAAGATGATCTGCCGGATTCCGAAATTTTAAGCCTGATTGAACTAGCCTCATATGCTCCCAGTTCCGGCGATCAACAGATGTGGCACTTTATTATTATAAAAAATCAGGAAATTAAAGAAAAAATGAGCCAGCTTGTATCACAGAAAATTGACTCGCTTGCCCGTCAAGTTAATGAAAAATTTCAATCAGATCCTAAAAAAATTGTCATGTGGTTTTCCAGGGCTCCGGTAGTTCTTGCAGTAACCACATTCAAATACCGCACCGTTCTAGATAATATGTTGTTTAAAGTCGGGTATTCCGAATATGAGGTTGATTCTCTGCGCTGCCGTCCGGATTTGCAGTCCGTCGGCGCCGCTATACAGAATCTTCTTCTGGCTGCGCATTCCAGGGGATACGGCGGCTGTTGGCTGACAGGCCCGATGGTTGCCAGGCCAGACCTTGAGGAACTATTAGAGGTTAAGCCTCCCCGCAGTTTGGCTGCCCTGGTTGCTTTGGGTTGGTCCGACTATATATCCCCGCCGAGGAATCTCCGTCCGCTTGAGGAAATAACTTCTTTCATTAAATGAGGTACTTCCTGAAGAGCTCTTTTTTACTCATGACGAGATACTTCGGGATTAGTTTCTTCCAATACCTTGTAATACGGCGGTATCCCGAAGGATGAAACATCATTACGACCATACTCTCGTACAGCCTGATCAGTAAACCTTTTAAAGGCGGGAGATCAAAAGAGTGAAATCCTGCCTGCTGACTGCCGCGGTTGATAATGGTCAAGCCGGTTATCGCCTTTATTTCATCGCAGCGGGGATTTGCGTCTATCCATCTTGCGACTGCCGGCAAGTCGTGCATGACTTTTTGCTTGGCTAAAAGGCCGAGCGTTAAAAGTTCATTTTTTTCACCGAACTGTTTGAAAAAGCTGTTATTCAAGTGTAATTCTACAACCAGGTCTCCTTTCTTGAGAATTGTTCCGTCCGGCAAAGGTAATTGTTTGCCTCTGAATTTACGCAGCGCTATCCGGAAAACCGTTGGCCGCCCTTTGTCAGACAGGTCTTTAACGCCCATCAGACGAAGGGCGGTATGGTCCCATTTTTCAAATAAAGCGTAGGATAATTTTTTCTTTTTTTCAAGGTTCAGCTCTGACAGGGCGGCTGCCTGCAGCCCCCTGTTTTTTATTTCCTGAATTACTATCGGAAGAATTTTAATAACAGCTTCGGGGGTTTTTGGAGCGCTGCCCGGTGTTTTGTCACTATCGTGAAAAATTAAAACTGAACCGTTTTTTACTCTGGAAAGAACCCGGTTGGCGATTGAACCGGTCGTGGACCCTCTGGTCCAGTCCCAACTCATAAAGGACCATAGCACGATCCGCTGGCCTTTAAGAAAAAACCAGGAAAATAAATTAAGGACTCCCCAGGGCGGTCTGTAGAAATGCGGGGGTTCGCCGGTTATTTCGGTAATAATGGAGGAAGTCTCCATTAAATCTTTTTTTGTGCCCAACGGGCTGAGAAACCAGGGAAATTTATGGTCGTATCCGTGGCTTCCTACCTCATGCCCCTCCGCCTGGATGCGTTGGAGAATTTCGGGATGCGCCCTGGCCTTTTTCCCAAGGACAAAAAAGCAGGCTTTGGTTCGGGTTTCTTTTAAAATATCCAGGATGCGGGGCGTATAAAGGATATCAGGTCCGTCGTCAAAAGTTATGAATACTTTATTTTCGTTTCGGGATCCCTGGAAAAATGCGCCGATGTGGAATATCCTGGCCAGAATGGTAGGCATAAAGGCATAAACAAATAAAAAATAGACAATTATCTCAAAAACCAGGTCCATTGAGGGATACCCCCTGCTGTTTGTTAACAAGCATCTTTTCAAACGGACATAGCAAATAGAAAAATGCCGCAATCAGCAAAACACAGGCTGACATGATTAAAGTAGCGTTAAGCCCGATTCTGCCTGCTGCGAAAGCTCCCAGGGCAGGGCCAAAAGTTATTCCCAGGCCCTCAATCGTGGCAAATACGCCCCATCCGGTAGCCTGGCTTTCCGGAGGGACAATTTTAGCTAAAAGCGAGTTCCAGGCCGGAAGAACCATGGCGTATGAAAAGCCAAGCAGTACCGCTGCACAAATAATTTCCTTGAATCCATGGCAATAAGTCAACAGGATAAGCATCAGGCTGCTTGCCCCGAAACCCGTGGCCAGCAGCGCTTTTAAAGCCAGGCGGTCTGCCAGGTAACCCATTGGTAAAAGCGATATAACTGTAGCGGCGCCTCCTATAAGCAAGAGCATGCCGTACTGGTTATGACTAAGAAGCAAACTCTTTTGTGCAAAAATAGGTAAAACAGGCAGGAGAAGACCTGCTGCCAGAGTCTGCAGGAACATTCCCGGAATCAGCAGTCTGGTCAGGTTGCTGGAGGATATTTTCTTGAGCGCATTTAAGAATCCCTGGGGATCTTTAGCTGCCGGTTCCGGCAAATTGTTTTTATTAGCAGCGGCAAACCAGGCGACCGGCAGAGAAAGCGCCCACAAGATAACGATCAGCCAGTAGATAAGATCATGGCTTTTTGACATGAAGAAATTTATACTGACCATTCCTCCACCGGCGCCGGCCATCCAGGATGAAAAAACCAGGCTGATGCGTGAAGCCCTGTTGGGAATTCTAACGGGAGCAACCCTGCTTATTACTCCAAGCCATACCGGGGAAAAACCGAAACCAAACAGAGCGGCGCCGCCGATTAATACAGCCGGGACAGGCCAGAGTTTGATTATTATAAGAGAAAGCAAAGACAGGAATAGGCCGCCTATAAGAATACGGCATCCCAGGCGGTCAAATTCCCAGCCTGCGATAGTTTTAAAGAGAGTTTCAGATAAATAGTGGGCCGATACGGTAAGCCCGGCAATTGTGATAGACACGGAAAGATCGTTGACGATCCAGATGGGGAGAAATGTATAAAAGAACGCTCCCCTGGCAAATTCCGTTAAGAACAACAGCAATAGTAAAGATCTCAAAGTTAAACGACCTGTCTTGTTAAAGTAAAGTAACTTATAAATTATATAATAGGGTATGTAAATTTGGAAGCATTCTCGTGTAAAGGAGTATATATCCAGCTTGTTGATTATTGTTCCGTTTAACTATATAATTTTATGGAATTAATCTAAACGGGGGAGAATATGCCGGGAAAGAAGCGTCTTTTTCTTTTTGTCTGTTTTTATTTCATCCTTGAAATCTTTCTTTTTCCGTTGACGGCCGCCGCCGTAAAAGAGCCCGATACAACAGCTGAAGCGGTTGTCCTGATGGATGCCGGTAACGGACAGGTGCTTTATCAAAAAAATATGAGCAGGCATATGTTTCCCGCAAGTACTACAAAAATCCTTACTGCTGATGTAGCCCTGGAAAAGGGTAACCTGTCAGACAAGGTGACTGTTGCGAGGGAGGCTTGTCTGGTTGACGGTTCCAGGATAGGTCTTCAGGAAGGTGAAAAATTAACGCTTGAAGATCTTCTCTATGCGCTGATGATGGCTTCGGCAAACGACGCTGCTGAAAGTATCGCCATCCATTTGTCCGGTTCAATAGAGGATTTTGGAGATTTGATGAATGTAAAAGCAAAATCGGTAGGAGCTCTGGATAGTAATTTTAACAACCCTCACGGTTTGACGGATCCCAAGCATTATACGACTGCCTATGACCTCGCCCTGATTACCCGCTATGCGATGCAAAATCCGGTCTTTAGAGAAATAGTAGGGACACGCATAAAAAAAATCAGCAGGCCGGATGCGGACAGGTCCATTGGTCCGCCCCAGGAGGATTTGTGGAACCATAACCGCTTGCTGAGCCGGTACCAGGGGGCTACAGGTGTAAAAACGGGCTACACAAACGAATCCGGGCAGTGTCTTGCAGCCGCCGCCGAAAAGGATGGCCGGGAACTTATCGCTGTTTTGCTGAATAATCAGGCAAGCACCCTCTATGAAGACGCAGGTGTCCTTCTGGATTATGGTTTCGATAACTTTGTTTCCGATTTAGTGGTCAGGGATATGGAGAAGGTTATCACCATCGGTGTAAGCCGCGGTGTCAGTAAAGTTGATGTTTATACCGGCAGTTCGTTTTATTACAACTTTCAAAAAGGGCAAAAAGAACAAATTAAGCGCAGCGTTGAACTGTACAATGGAATTAAAGCGCCTTTGGCCGCCGGGCAGGAAGTAGGCCATCTGGTTCTTACATCTGGGGGGCAGGAAGTCGGAAAAGTTAAGCTTTTTGTCAAGGATCCGGTAAAAAGTTTGCCGGAAAAGAGTGTAATCATTTTGATCGCCGGCCTGCTGTTAACATTTGCCGCCCGTGAGGTTTATTGCGTTGCCAAACGCAGGAAACGCCGGCTGAGCAGGAGGTACAGGAACTAAACGTTCAAGGATTTATAAGTTGACACTGTTTATTGCCTGACTTTATACTGGTTAAAGGGGAAAATCTTTTTTCTGCAATAATTAAGGAGGGATAGTTTGGATGGCTAAAATGGCAGAGGAAGTTATTAAAGCTATTGGAGAGTATAAACCGGCCCTGGTGGCAACCGCTGATAAGAACGGCATGCCGAATGTTTCCTTGAAAGGCTCACTGCGCCTTCTTGATGACGAACGTGTGGTTTTTGTCAATTTGAGATCGCCGCGCACTGTAAAAAACCTGCAGGAGAATCCCTTTATATCTGCTACGGCTTTTGATCCTGCAACCAGAAAAGGGTGGCGCGTCTGGGGCAAGGCTGAAATTGTTACTTCCGGCGCCCTTTTTGAAAAATTTAAAAAGGAATATGCTGAACGCGGAACCATCAACCATGTAATAATAATTAATGTAGATGAAGCCCTTGCTTTTTAATTATTAGAAGTTTGGTCAACCAAAGGACTGGCCCGGGGCCAGTCCTTTATGCTATAATAAAAGGCAAATTTGATTAAAGCTTAAAGGGAGGACTTTTCTTGTTTCCTGATCGGTTTGCCGCCGTTGGTTTAACTTTTGATGACGTTTTGTTGGTTCCTGCCGCGTCGGAAGTACTGCCCAAGGACGTGGATGTTTCAACAAGACTGACCCGCAACATAATGTTAAATGTCCCGCTGATGAGCGCTGCCATGGATACGGTTACTGAAGCCCGCCTTGCTGTAGCCATAGCAAGGGAGGGCGGAATCGGTGTAATTCATAAAAATATGCCTGCGGAGCGGCAAGCTATTGAGGTTGACAAGGTAAAAAGGTCCGAACACGGGATTATTTCGGATCCCTTTTTTCTTTCTCCGGAAAATCTAATCAGCGAAGCCCTCGCGCTTATGGAGCGCTATCGTATTTCAGGCGTGCCGATTACCGTAGGCAAGAAGTTGGTTGGTATACTTACCAACCGTGATCTGCGCTTTGAGAAAGATTTCAGCAGGCCGATACGTGAAGTTATGACCAAGGATGACCTGATAACTTCCCCTGTCGGCACTACTATAGAGCAGGCCAAGGAGATACTCCAGCACCATAAGGTGGAAAAACTTCCTATTGTTGATAGGGATTTTAACTTATGCGGTCTGATTACAATTAAAGATATCGAAAAAGCGCGGCAGTACCCTTCCTCCGCCAAAGATAAGCGCAGCAGGCTTTTAGTGGCTGCCGCAGGGGGAACCGGTCTTGATTCGATGAACAGGATAGATGCCCTGGTTGAAGCAGGAGTTGATGCAATTGTTGTTGACTCGGCTCACGGCCACCAGCGTCAGGTGCTCGAAATGGTAAACGACATTAAAAACAGGCACCCCAATGTGGATATTATAGCTGGTAATGTTGGGACCGCTGCCGGGACGAGGGCTCTAATCGAGGCTGGCGCAGACGCTGTCAAAGTAGGCATCGGCCCCGGCGCCATCTGTACTACCAGGGTAGTGGCCGGTACCGGTATTCCTCAAATTACGGCTATATATGACTGCGCGAGAGAAGCGGCCAAGTATGATGTGCCCGTTATAGGAGACGGTGGAATTAAGTATTCGGGTGACATTACCAAGGCTATCGCAGCCGGGGCTGATGTTGTAATGGTCGGAAGCCTCTTTGCAGGCACCGAGGAAAGCCCGGGTGACATTGAGATATACCAGGGCCGCAGTTACAAGGTATACAGGGGAATGGGATCCCTTGGCGCAATGAAGGAAGGGGGCAGGGACCGCTACTTTCAGGAAGCGCAGTCAAAGATGGTTCCCGAGGGTGTGGAAGGCCGCGTTCCCTATAAAGGCTCGCTTGCGGAGACAGTTTTTCAGCTTATTGGTGGGTTGAGGGCAGGGATGGGTTATTGCGGCGTGAGTAATATTGATGATCTAAAAACCAGGACTTCATTTGTCCGCATCACACCAGCCGGTTTAAGAGAGAGCCATCCGCACGATGTGACTATAACCAAGGAAGCGCCTAACTACAGTTTGAGATAAAAACATAATAAATTAAGTTAGCAAAATCCAGTTTGGTTTATTTCGAAAGAAATATCCTGCTGGATTTTTTATTTACCTGAACTATATTGACGTATTTTTGGGCATGGGCAAGATTTTGTTCGTTATTTTACAGTTTGTGCAGGTAAATAGTGGAATATTTATCTGTATTTTTAAAGGAAAGTAGTAATTACCAATTGAATTATCTTATATCAAATTATTTCATTTGGAAGAGGATCTTGGGAAAGGTGGTTTATATATGGCGGGGGAACTTTACTCTCTTAACGATGTTCTTAAAAAAACGCTGTTTTTTTTCGAAACCCTGAATGTGGCTGAGTTAACCCCATATGTTCAACAAAAAATGATACAGGATTATGAACCGGCAAAGATTGAAAATAAAATAATCCTGTGTTTGCGCCAGCATTCCTGTTTCTTTCGTGATCAAAAAAATTCCTGGCGTTTAAACCTTGAAGGCAGACGGGAAAACGACGCCTTTTACGCCCTTCTTTTAAAGAGGCAGCAGCCGTTGAACTTAAAGGAAGTTATGCGGGGTGGGAATGCAAAAGGCAAAAATAAAAATTTCAAGAGAATTATTGCCGAGGAGGGCAGTCTTATTTCCGACGGCCGCTTTATTCAACTGCAGAACGGTCATTGGGGATTGACGGAATGGGAAGTCGAAGCTGCTTTATATTCTTTAAAAGACATGGTCATCAAGTCATTGAAGCTTTACCCCGCCGGCCTGTCAGCCCAGCAGATATTCGAAGTTGTATCTGTCTGGCGTCAAACAAGATTAAAAGACGTGGAAGACATGCTCCACAAATTCCCCTATTTTCAAAAGGTTGCAGATGGAATTTGGTCCTATAACCCAACTTTGCGAGTGGTCTATGAGAAGATGATGAAAAAATTTTTAAACGTCTTAATCAGGCAAAAAGCGTCCTGGTCACGATACAGGGATCAAATGCAGAAGAGAGAGTCTGTCTTAAAAGAGAGGCTGGACGAAATCGCCCTGGCTCATAAAGAAGCGGCTGCCGCTCTGGCTTTGAGGGCTGAAGAAATTGGCCGGCACGAGCAGATGGTTACCCAAATGGCGGAAAAAGACCTGCTGCTCAACCTGCGCAAGAAAGAGATTTTCAGGTACAGGGGGCACATAAACAAGCTTGAGGCGAAAGCGAACAGCATCCTGTACCAGTGCCGGCTTTGGGTAAAAAAGGCGCGTGAAAAAGAAGCTGAGAAATATCAGCATAAAGAGGCGCTGGTTCAAGCCCAGGGAAATATTGAGGCATTACAGGCACGGCTGCAGCAATACCAGGAGAGGGACAGGGAGAATAAAACACGTCTGGCTGAGTTGAAAGAGCGGCATACTACAAAAGTAGCCGAACTTCAGACAGAAATAATTGAATTGCGCCAGAGACTCGAACGCTCAAAAGAAATGATCAGCAAGAAAGAAACTGTGCTGCAGGAGGAGATAGACACCTTAAACAACAATCTGCAGGAAGCTTTAAGAAATGAAGAAGATTTAGGGCATTCCCTCCGTTTTCTCCAGCAGGATTTGATCAATTCACGTGAGGAATACAGGAGATTGCAAAGAGAATTAAGATCTCCGTTAATTAAGCTGGTCTTGAAACTATATGCGGCAAAGAACTGGTTCATAAAATACATTTTAATGTAACTGAGTTTCTTAATAAACGAACAGGGGGCGTTTTGCTAATTTAATACAAATGATTTCGGTATATTTACCGGTTTTTGTAAAGGCCGTATCTTTTTAAAGATATCCGGCCCTTTTTATTTACCGGCTGCGGGCAACATTTTTAATTGCAGTAATTCAAAAAAATGTTTTATGAGCAGGAATACTGTCAAAGGCCGGAGAAATATCCTTAATAAATCAATAATTTGTTGAAGGGGTATTGTTAATAGATGGCAAAAGCTACGCTCAAGGCAGGACAAGGAACTCAGTCTGTATCCGTAATCCCGAAGCCCTGGACTCACCAGGCCGCTTTTTGGGGTTTGGCGGGTATCCTTGTTCTGGCGCCTTTTTTCAGAGGACTGTTTTTTAACACGGACCAGCATGTTTTTCTTATCTTGGCATCCATCCTGGTCTGGTTCGCCTGGCTTTGGAAATATGGAGAAAGAGAATATACCTTTTTATCACATCCGCTTGATTATTTAATTGCAGCCTTTCCCGTAGTATATCTGTTTTCTGCGATCAATGCGGCTAACTACGGATTTGCCCTTGATGAATTTATCAAAAATATCCTTTACTTTTCTGTTTACTGGCTGGTTGTGCAGTTGATTAAAGATGAAAGATCTCTGCACCAGATGCTGAACGCTGTTTATCTGGCAGCTTTCGGTGTGGCCGTTGCAGGATTGGCAATCGCCACCGGCCTGGTCTATTTTAAGGATGGCTTTTTATACAGCAGGATCTATTCGACTTTCCAATATCCGAACGCCCTTTCAAGTTATCTGGCTATAGCTTTATTTCTGGGTTTATATTTCTGGCAAAGATATAGCGCTCTAACCGTAGCAGATACTGTCAATGACCGTTTTCTTAAGCAAATACTGCCGGGATGGCTGCAAAAAATAAAACTCTATGGGTACTTGTACGTCTTAATCAATTTTACCCTTCTGGTTGTCCTTTTTGGCGCCAAGTCACGCGCAGGCCTCCTGGCGGCGGCAGTTGTATTTATTGTTTATCTTGTGATACTTGACTGGTCCAAACGCCTGCCTGTATTAATCAATGTGCTTGTTCCCGGTATTATCGCCTACCCGGTCATCTACAAATTTGTCATCCTCGCTCAGGCCAAGCGGATGGGTCTTGCATGGCTGTGGTTCTTTGCAGGGATAGTTGTCGTTGCCGTTTTACAGTATTTATATAACTTTATGCTGGACAAGGGTATGCTTACGTGGTTGAAATCCCGCTTAAAGACGAAATGGACCCTGGCGGGTACGGGAATTGTAATCATAGCGGCTGCGGCAATCGGCACAGCCATGCATCCGGGATTGATTAAGCAAATAGCTTCTTTCAGTTACCTGCGGAATGCTTTTGAAAGGTTCTTTTTCGTCCGGGATGCTCTGGACATGATTAAGGCCCGCCCCTTCCTCGGTTGGGGAGGAGGCGGATGGGAAGAGGCCTACCGTTCCTTCCAGCATTACTTATATAATTCTACAGAAGTGCACAGTTACTATTTTCAAGTAGCTGTTGAGACAGGGATTATAGGACTGCTGGTTATTCTGGGCATTTGGGCGGTGTTTCTCCGGACGGGGCGCCGCGTTTACCGCACGGCGCCGCCGGACAGTAACCGCCGGATACTGGCTGTGTCGTTGTTTGCCGGCGCTGTTGTGGCCGGTGGGCATGCCTTAATAGATTTTAACCTTTCCTTATCCGCCTTAACTATGGCTCTGTGGATGTTATTTGCCTGTATGCGGTTTTTGGAAACCATGCCTAATGCTGATCAGGTCTTTGATCAAGGGCAGCAAGTGGCGCCGGGTATATCAGGTAGACAATCCAAAGAAATTAAGGAAAGCGCCAGCAGAAAAAAGAAGCGCCGGAAGGCCAACGAATCCGGGAAACAACCGGCTGTCTCAGCAAGGAATTCAAAACCCCTAAACCCGGTTATATTGAGTGTTTCTTCGTTTGTTTGCTTAATATTTCTTTTGTTGGGAATGAGTCTTGCGTCGGCCAATATGTACTCTTCCGATACAGCAAAACAAACCCAAAATACGCAAAAAGCATTACAGAATTTGCAAATGGCCGCAGCCCGGAACCCATTGTACGCCGAATACCGATTAAGACTGGCCGGTCTTTATTTCAATGAAGGTAATTATCAAAAAGCTTTTGATGAGGCCCGCCGCGCTTCTCAGTTGAGCCGTTACAGCTCTTCCTGCAAACAGGATCTGTCTACCTTATCTGCGTATACGGGAAAGTTCGGCCAGTCATTAAGCTATGCCAAACAGGCGATAGAACTAGCTCCGTATAGCATCTCAGGTTATGAGAATCTGGCCAGAACTTGTACTGTTATTGGAAGATCTGAACTTGCCCAGGGCAAGAAAGAATCGGCCCGGTCATACCTGCAGGAGACTCTTAAAGTGCCTTCGCTTATAAATAACCGGTTGTCCGGCCTGAGCGCGGATGAAAAAAAATTGTGGAGAGATGGTCCCATGTTGTCTGTCACTCCTGGTATACAGCTATATGAAGGTCAATCATACTTGCTTCTGGGCAATCCAGCCGAGGCCGAAAAGTATTTACAAAATGCCGCTGCGGATGACCAGAACAAAGGCGAGGCTTTTCTCTGGCTGGCCCTGCTTAAAGATAATCAGGGGAAGGAACAGGAATCAAAAGATTTCCTGGAAAAGGCAACGGCGATAGATCAATCATTCAGCCAGGCATTTCAACAATTAAGATTCTTGATCCCGGGTTCGAAGGTAAGTATTACGTCGAGTGAGATCCCCGTAACAGCCCAAGTTCAGTAGCAGGTAAAATTTACCTAAGGGCGGCGGACGTATTTTGGAACCGCCTTGGAGGCCGGGACTTTTGAAAAAGATCAGAATACTTTATGTGATCACTCTTTCAGAACTTGGCGGGGCGCAAAAAATACTTTTTTATCTGGCCAGCGGTCTTCCTAAGGATAACTTTGAAGTTACAGTGGCTTGCAGTCCTGGTGGGGAACTGGTTAAATGGTTAAAAGAGCTTGACACTGTAAAAATTGTCGAGCTTCCCCAACTGCGCCGCAGTGTTTCTTTATTGCATGATCTAATCGCATTGTGGAAACTCAGCCGGTTGATGGCCGGGAGTGGTTTTGACATAGTCCACTGCCACAGTTCGAAGGCGGGAATACTTGGCAGGGCAGCAGCCTTTTTGGCCGGGATAAAGAAAAAAATTTTTACTGTTCACGGTTGGGGGATTACTCCGGAACAAAGCAGGCTAAGGCAATTTTTTTATACGGCGGCGGAAAAGGCAGCCGCAGTTATAAGCACGAATCTGGTCTGTGTATCAAAGGCAGATTATAATTGGGGCGTAAAGAAACGTATAGCGCCTTCCAAGCTGGCTGTTATATACAATGGAGTTCCCCTTCACGGCTGTTTGAAGACGGGTATTTTAAGGGCTGAACTGGGCCTGGGCGCCGATGATCTTCTGGTGGGGACTGTTTGCAGGTTGAGCGCGCAAAAAAACCCCCTTTATTTCCTGGAATTGGCGTCTGACCTGTTATCCCTTAACAGCAGCCTGAAAATATTCTTTGTCCTGATCGGAGACGGACCCTTGAGAAATCAATGCGAGGACTACATAAACCTAAACTGTTTGCAAAAACATATTTTTCTTTTGGGAAGCAGGGAAAACGCCGCCTCTTTGATGGGAGATTTTGATGTATTCTGTTTGTTTTCACTTTGGGAAGGTTTGCCGCTGACTATAATCGAGGCCATGTTAAACAAACTGCCGGTTCTGGCCAACATTATCGGGGGTATTCCGGAGTTGGTTGCGGACGGAGAAACAGGATTTTTAGTTGACCCCGGAGATAAAAAACAGGCCTTAAAAAAGCTGATCAGGCTGTTGGAAGATCCTGAATTGCGTAAACAACTGGGCATTTCAGGGCACAATAAAGCAAAAAGTAATTTTTCACTTGCCCGCATGGTACAGGATTACAAATTGCTTTACAATTCTTAATATAAAAAGACCGGGTGATAAATTGGTATCCATACTGCGTATTGATAAAGAAGGAACCTGGTATGCTGACTATAATCCTATAATACACCGCAAGATATCTAAGCTTTTCGCGGAGAATCTGCAAAAAGATGAAAATGGCGGTTTTCTGGTCTGCCTGGGCAACGAATCCATGCCGGTTGAGGTTGAAGAGACGCCTTTTGTCGTAGCTGAGGTTATTCCGGAGGACGGGACATTAAGAATCCTGTTAGCCGATGGAAGGGATATTGAACTCCCGGACGGGCCGGTAATTCTAATTGGAGATGTGCCTTATATTACCCTGAAATGGCCTGAAGACACACGTGTTTCCAGATCAGCGTGGTGGTCCCTGACGAATTACTTGGAGGAAGCTGATGAACCGGAAAAGGTGATCTACGGGCAGAAGATATGGCCGATCATTAGAAAAAAGGACCTTATCGAGAAACAAGATCCGCACATGAGCATGTAGACAGCCGACCTCCCTAATGCAAGTTAATTTTCAGGCCGCTTCAAGCGGCGCCACTATATTATGAAGAATTGTTATTAGATCCCGCCTGCACAAGTAAAAAATAACTCTGGTTATGAATATGTTTAAAATGCGAATACTAAAACCTTTTCTGCCTTATCTGCTGGCCGCCGGAGATTTACTGCTGGTTTTCCTGGGGTACTTTCTTGCTTTTGCCATTCGCTTCCCTGTTGAAGTGCCGGTATTTAACTGGCAGCCGTTCATCAGCGTTTTCCCCTGGATTGGAACAGCAACCCTGGTTTTGTTCGGCGGGCTGGGCCTATACCGGGGGCGTCGGAACGGACCCTTATCCACGATCGGGGGGGTCGTTACCGGTATAGCAGGTGTTATGATAATAACCATGGCGCTTACTTTCTGGTTTCGTGGTTTTGCCTTTCCGCGCAGTGTATTAATCCTGGCTATGTTCATCCAGGCGCAGCTAATCTGTGTCTGGAGGTATTTCTTTTGGTATTTCGAACGCTGGTTATACGGGCGGCAGGAGCTGCTGGTTATCGGACGCGGCCTGGAAGTTCCGGGGATGCTTGAAAAGTTGGTCTGCCCGCCAGGGTCCTGGTTTGGAATTCAGCAGGTAATTTCACCGGAAGATATTGATCAACTTCCAGTTTTGTTAAAGAAGGCTAACGCAGTTTTACTTTCACCCTTGCTTTCCCGGGAGCTCAAGGCCAAAGTTTTGACAGCCTGCCTGGAAGCGCGCCGGGAAGCTTTTCTAGTGCCGGACCTGTATGATATAATGCTTAGCCGCGGCAGCATGCTCCAGCTTAATGACCTGCCTGTTGTCGAGGTTCGGGACATTCGGTTATCAATATTGCAGAAGGCGGCAAAAAGAGGGACTGACTTGTTTTTCGCGTTATTATGCTTTATTATCACGGCGCCGGTTCTGGTCGCCTGCGTTGTTATTGTTGCGGTGAGTTCTCCGGGGCCGGTGTTCTATATACAGGAGCGAATAGGCTTAAAAGGGAAACCATTTTTACTGTATAAGTTTCGCACTATGGTTCACGATGCAGAGAAACACACCGGGCCCGTTTTATCGGCTGAAAAGGATCCCCGGATAACCCGTGCGGGTAAATTTTTAAGGTCTACCCGGCTGGATGAACTGCCTCAATTATTCAATGTTATTAAAGGAGATATGAGTATCGTCGGGCCAAGGCCGGAAAGGTCCTTTTTCGTTGAACAGTTTGTCAGCGAATTGCCTGATTACCATTACCGTTATCTTGTAAAACCCGGTCTTACCGGAATGGCTCAGGTTTTTGGAAAGTATACCACTTCAGCCGAGGATAAATTAAGGTTCGACCTTTACTATATACGGCATTACTCTCCTTTACTGGATTTAAAGATTATTCTGCAGACTATCCCCGTGGCTATTGGCGGAGAGACGGCAAACGGCTTAAACGGAAAAAGCAATGAGAAGATCAGCCATCAGGCTCCATAAAAAAGCTTTTATAAATCAGAGGGCCGCCTTACTGGCAGCCCTCGGCGTTAAATTCCTTTGTCAGCTTATTCAGCGCACGTTTCTCAATTCGTGAAACATACGATCGTGATATTCCAAGTTTCTTGGCTATCTCGCGTTGTGTGTCATACCTGTCGGTTCCCAGGCCGAAGCGGAGTTCCAGCACTCTTTTTTCCCTTTTGCTCAGCTTGCATATTTTTTCCAGCAGTCTTTTTTTCTCGAAAAGGCTTTCTACTGTCTCAGCAACGATTTCCGAGTGGGTGCCAAGTACGTCGATTAAAGTAATTTCGTTGCCTTCCTTATCCAGCCCTATAGGGTCATAAAGCGAAACTTCCGAGCGAACTTTCTTGATAAATCTCAGATGCATTAATATTTCATTGTCGATGCAGCGCGCCGCATAGGTTGCCAGACGGGTTCCCTTTGAAGGGTTGAATGTTTTGATAGCCTTGATTAATCCTATTGTGCCGATCGAGATCAAATCGTCTAAATCTTCACCGGTATTGTCGTATTTTTTTACGATATGGGCTACGAGCCTTAAGTTATGTTCAGTGAGCTTGTTTCTTGCCTCCTCGCTTCCTTTGGTGAGTTGAACCAGGCATTTCTTTTCCTCCTCTTCGGAAAGAGGCTGAGGAAAAGTGTTATTGGCAATGTACGATACCAGCAGCAAAAGACCATTTAATAACGACAAAACTGCCAAGGTCCATAAGCCTGGTAGCACTATGCCACCTCCCATATAATATTAAAATGTATTTAATAATATGGAGATGGCTTTAAAAGAGTGCCTGTACGGAAAATATTTTTTAAATATATTCGCTTGCTTCGCGGACGATTTCCTTTAAAGGAGGAACGTTTGCGAACCATTCCCTGCCGGTTATCTCATTAGCGCAGGCGCTGTAAAGCAGCCCGATGAGAACTTTCAGTCTTGCCGGGAGTTTTGGGGGTACAACCTGAAAATCTTCTTTCCAGTTTATGTTATTTCTTTTCTTGGCTTTTTCAATGCTGCGGTACCAGTCCGTATTTCTGTAATAAATTCTTGCTATTTCTTTGCTGACGGGGACTCCCTGAAATGTAAAGCGGCATTCGTCCAGTGTGCCCAATACATCGGCAACAGTTAATTTTCTATTTTCGTCAAATCCGATTTCGATTTTCCCGTCTTCGTTAATTAGTCCCAGCCTGCCTGCTTCTTGAGTGATCAGTTCACTAATGTAAACGGTTATTCTCTTTATATCTTCAATTTCTTGATTGTCCAGACCGGCAATCTTCATTGCCGTATTCCAATCGATATAGCGGTCGCTTGCCTCCAGTTTGGTCGAAACGTCAAGAAAGGGTTTGTCGAGGACCATACCAGGCACGGGCATATCTTTAAATCCCAGGTCTTCAGGCTTTAAGCCGCCTTCTTCCAGTCTTTTAAACACACTGGAACCTTCCGGCAGCGAACGCCGGTAGATTATTTCCAGAGGAATGAGAAAATTCGCTCCTTCCAGACGATAAGCCGAATAATCGTATTCGTTATTTTTTACCGGGGGTTCGATGACCCTGAGCAGGCTTACTTTCATGGAATTAGATGGACCGGACAGTTCAGAAAGTCTTTTTGCCTTTCCATTTTCAATGATTCCAAGATAGTGTGTTTTAATTCCTTTTTCCTGAAGCCGTTCAAAAAAATATGCGCTTACAAGGCAAAGGGAAGCGCCTTTGTTTTCGATTTGATCAGGCATTTCCCCCCAGTCAAAAACAGAGTAACGGTCTGAAAATGAAAAAATGCCAATTCCGCTGCGGTCTTTAACAGCCGGCGTACAAACTGTTAGATCCTTTACACTGCCCAAAATTCACACCTCGTTAAAGAAAAGTTTATTACCTGATGGTATCAGAAGCGTTTATTTAAGTCAAACAATTCCGTAAGGCGCAACACGGTATAAAGCAGGTAGATTTTACCGATAATATAATTTATAATAATTTATAATATAGATAAGGGATAAATATTTCTTTGTCCCTGTTTTAGCGCGCGCTGCTAAAGCTCCTTTTGTAATGCCTTTTTACACTGGAAGGTAATCAAATGCAGGGATTATTCCAACCTTTATTTCAAACAAATCAATTTAAAAGTCTGAGCCTGGGTCTGGACAAGCAACTTAAACGTCAGGCTGTTATTGGCCTGGCAGGTTCCCAGCGCAGTTTTCTAATTGGGGGAGTTGCCCGCCGGCAAAATGTTCCGATACTGGTTGTAACGTCCGGGGACGCCGAAGCGATTGCTTTGGTTGATGAACTCGTTGCTTTTTTACCGGAAAGCAGGATTTGTTATTTCCCTACCTGGCAGCTGCTGCCTTTTCAGGTTCTGGCCCACGACCAGGAGGCGCCTTCCCGGAGGCTGGAGGTACTGGAAGCGTTGGTCAGCGGAGAAAGCCTGATAGTTGTTTCACCAATCGAAGCCCTTCTTAGAAGGTTATCTCCGCCGGATGTTTTTTTGAATACTAAAATCTGTGTAAAAGTGGGGGAAAGAGTTGATCTTAGGGAACTCAAACTCAGACTTTTAAACTTTGGCTATGAATATGTTGATTTAGTTGAGGGGAAGGGTCAGTTCAGCAGCAGGGGCGGCATTATTGATATATTTCCTTTAAATTTTAGGCGCCCTTTCCGAATAGAATTTTTTGACGAAGAAGTGGATTCAATCAGGTTTTTCGATGAGGAATCCCAGAGGTCGGAAGAGAACGTTCAGGAAATAACCTTCTTTGCCGCCAGGGAACTGGTATCTAATGAGGAAATCAGGGCAGCGGCGTTAGAAAGGATAGAAGCTGATTATCATAACCAGTTGAACAAACCTAAGCGGGCCGGTTCCGGCGAAGCGGGCGGTAAACTCGTTGAATTTGCCGAAGCAGTAATCCTGCAGCTGCAGGAGGGATTTTATTCACTGGGATGGGAGCAGCTGCTGCCTTATTTTTATCCCCGGCCTGTAACATTGTTTGACTATTTGCCCGCAGACTGTTCAGTCTTCGTGGATGATCCCGTAAGAATAAAAGAAATTGTTGAAAGCATCGGCAGGGAACGGGAACAGATTTATACGGAACTGATGATTAACGGAAAGGTTCTTCCCATGCAGTCCGGCGGTTATGTTGACTGGCGGTATGTTGAGGAAGCTTTAAGCCGTTTCCGGGTTATCTATCTGTCTTTGCTGCAAAGGCAATCACAGGACGTAATTTCTCAAAACAGTGTGTCTTTTACCACAAAGAGCAGAAGAGCTTTTTACGGGCATTTGGATACTCTTTTTGAGGAAATAAAATATTTCATTAAAATGGGCTGCCTAATTGTCCTGGTAATTGGAAGCAGAAAGCGCGCCCTCCATTTGCAGGAATCCTTAATTGACGCCGGAATTAACCCGCTTACAACGGAAGATCTGAATCAGGAATTAAAACCGGGACAGGTTGTTATAACAACAGGCGCCTTAAACGAGGGATTTGAATTTGTTTCCGGCAACCTGGTGGTAATTACGGAAAAAGAAATTTTCAGCCGCCCGGTGAAAACTCAAAGGGAGCGGCCCCGGCGTTCAAGACAGCTGGAATCGTTTGCCGATTTAAAGGCCGGCGATTTTGTAGTCCATCAAAATCATGGAATCGGCCGTTTCCAAGGGATAGTTTCTCTTGAAATAGAAGATATTCAAAAGGAGTACCTGCTTGTTCAGTACACCGGGGAAGACAGGTTGTATGTGCCTACGGATCAAGTCGGCCTCGTTCAAAAATACCTTGGCGCAGAGGCGGAGACTCCCAGGTTGTCGCGTTTGGGCGGAAGCGAGTGGTCCCGTGTCAAGGGGAGGGTAAAAGAAGCCGTTCGTGAAATGGCGGGTGAACTGCTGGCTTTATATGCCGCCCGTCAAAAGCTGCCCGGTTATGCTTTTAATCCGGATACTGTCTGGCAGCGGGAATTTGAGGCTTCTTTCCCGTACGAGGAAACCCCCGATCAGCTGAGGACCGTTGAGGAAGTTAAGGATGATATGGAAAAAGTAAGGCCGATGGACAGATTGTTATGCGGCGATGTCGGTTATGGTAAAACGGAAGTTGCCTTAAGGGCAGCTTTCAAAGCTGTAACGGAGGGAAAGCAGGTTGCCGTACTGGTTCCTACAACTATTCTCGCCCAACAGCACTACAATACCTTTACGGAACGTTTCAATGGTTTTCCGGTTTCGGTTGAAATGCTCAGCAGGTTTCGATCCGCCCAGGAGCAAAGACAGGTAGTCTCAAACTTGAGCGCCGGCAAAGTTGATGTAGTAATCGGGACCCACCGTCTGGTTCAGGAAGACATTGTCTTTAAAGATTTAGGCCTGGTTGTAGTTGATGAAGAGCAGCGTTTTGGGGTCGCTCATAAAGAAAAACTTAAAAAAATAAAAGAAAATGTTGATGTGCTTACACTGACCGCCACCCCAATTCCACGCACGCTTCATATGTCAATGGCCGGTGTTCGTGACACAAGTCTGATCCAGACCCCCCCGGAGAACCGTTTTCCTGTCCAGACCTATGTCCTTGAAGAAGACACCGTGCTGATCAGGGAGGCGATCCGCAGGGAAATTGGACGCCGGGGCCAGGTTTATTTTGTCCACAACAGGGTTGCCGGCCTTGACAGCTCCGCCTGTTGGCTGCAGGGCCTTGTTCCCGGCGCGAGGATAGTCGTTGCCCATGGTCAGATGCGTGAAGACGAACTGGAGCAGGTTATGTTTGATTTCGTTAATTACGAATATGATGTTTTAGTCTGTACAACGATTATTGAAAACGGGATGGATATACCGAATGTAAATACACTGATTGTCAAGGATGCGCAGAATCTCGGCCTTGCCCAGTTATACCAGCTTCGCGGAAGAGTTGGCAGGTCAAACAAACTGGCTTATGCTTACTTTACTTTTCCTGGAAACCGGATTATTTCTGAAGTGGCGGAAAAAAGGCTGGCGGCAATCCGTGAATTTACCGAATTCGGTTCCGGATATAAAATAGCCATGAAGGATTTGGAAATCCGCGGCGCCGGAAATTTACTGGGGCCTGAACAGCACGGCCATATTGCTGCGGTCGGATTTGATCTTTACTGCCGTTTGTTGGAAGAGGCGGTCATGGAGGCCAAAGGTGAAACTGTCCAGCGTGCGGTTGATACTTCCGTAGAAATGCCTGTTGAGGCTTATATCCCAAGCAGCTATGTTCCTGACCCCGATCAAAAAATTGATCTTTACCGCCGTTTGGCCTCCTTTCGCAGGGAGGATGAAATACTGGACCTGGAGGAAGAGTTGGTTGACCGTTATGGTGATCAGCCGGAGCCGGTACGCAACCTTTTAATGATCACAAGGTGCAAAGCGCTGGCCAGTCAGGCCGGGGTAAAAAACCTCACCGGATATGCAGGCGGCTACCGGATGCAGTTTCACAGTCAGCATTCCTTAAGCGGTGAAAAACTGGTCGCTATTGTCCGTCATTATCAAAATCAGGTCAAATTCAACAACTCCGATGAATTTGAGATCAGGCTGAAAACGAGGATTTCTCCTTTGAACCCTGTCAGTTACTTGGCCTTTATCGAAGACTTTCTGCGCCGCCTTTTGTAAACCTTAAAAAGCCTGCTAAATAAAAGCTTGCCTGACCTTAAGGAATAATTTAGAATATAAGTGGCAGCTGAAAAAGCGAATAACATTGGATTTTTTCGAAATCTGAAATTTATTTCGCAGGTACTGGTAAAAAATGAATAACCTTCTTTCCCTTGTTATATACTATCAATAAAGGATCTATTGCTCAGTTTTTAAAAACAAGGAGGGAGGCTGATCCGTGAAAGCAACTGGTATTGTTCGTCGTATTGATGATTTGGGGCGAGTGGTAATCCCGAAAGAGATCCGCAGAACCTTACGTATCCGTGAGGGCGATCCTTTGGAGATTTTTGTTGACAGAGAAGGCGAAGTAATCCTAAAAAAATATTCACCCATTGGAGAATTAGGGGATTTTGCCAAAGAATATGCCGACTCGCTTTATGAAGCTTTAGGGCATATTGCCTGCATTGCTGACCGGGATATGATAATTGCCGCTGCCGGCGCTCCTAAGAAGGAATATCTCAACAAGCCAATTGGCCCTGCTCTTGAAAAAGCCATGGAAGAACGCAGAACGGTGGTGATCAACAATCCCGGTGAGGATCCGTTTTGTAAAGAATGCATGATTATAGATAATGGTGAATGCAAGTATTCTTCCGAAGTAATCGCGCCGATTATTTGCGGGGGGGATCCTATCGGGGCTGTGATTCTGGCTTCAAAGGAGCCGGAAAAAAGAATGGGTGAACTGGAGCTGAAACTGGCCGAAACGGCAGCCGGGTTTTTAGCCAAACAAATGGAACAATAAAAAAAGGTGGCCGGAGGCCACTTTTTTTAATAGGATTTTAAGCGACCAAATAGTTGCTTAACGTCAGGAATTTGTATATTCATACTTTAAGAAGGCATATTACCGAAAACCTTCTTTCTTAAGAACAAAGGAGAGATAAAATAAAAAATGTTTTCGGCTTCTTGGGAGGGCCAAACACCGCACAAACGAAATTCCCGAATAACAATTGTAGGGTTGGGTCCCGGAGATCCGGGGCAAATTCCCCTGATGGTGTGGGAGGCCTTGAAGCAGGGTGAGCGGATACTCCTTCGTACAGAGGAGCATCCTGTTGTGCCGTGGTTAAAGCAGCAGGGGATACATTTCACCGCTTTTGATAACTTGTACGAAGATGGAATGAACTTTCAGGATGTTTATAGGAAAATAGCTTCCAGTGTGCTTGAGCAGGCCGGCCGGGGGCCTGTTATTTATGCGGTGCCGGGCAGCCCGTTTGTTGCGGAAGAAACAGTGGAGCTTATTGTTCAGCAAGCGGCCTCATTAAACCTGGACGTTGATGTTCTGCCGGCAATGAGCGCTCTCGACGCTATAACAGCAGCACTGGGCATTGATCCTTTAAAAGGGCTTCTTATCCTGGACGGCTCCTTTCTTAAAGGAAAAATTCCCCGGCCAAATATAGGAGGCATAATACTTCAGGTATACAACCGTCTTGTCGCCTCGGATATCAAGCTGCTTTTGATGGAAAGCTATCCGCCTGATTACAAGGTTGTTATTGTCAGGGCCGCAGGAGTTCATGATCTTCAAAGGATTGAAGAGCATCCTCTGTACAGGATAGACCGCCTTGACTGGATAGACCACCTGACCAGTATTTATCTGCCGCCCGGTCCCGAAATCGCAAAAGCCTGTTACCCCATGGACCAGCTTGTTGAGATAATGGAGATCCTGCGTTCCGAGAAAGGCTGCCCCTGGGACAGGGAGCAGACACATAAGACTTTGCGAAAATACGTCCTGGAGGAGTCATATGAGGTTGTTGACGCTATAGAGCAGGAAGATGTGTATAAAATATGTGAGGAACTGGGAGACTTATTACTGCAAATTGTTTTTCATTCCCAACTTGCCAGGGAAGAAGGCGCTTTCGATCTTAATGACGTAATTACCGGGATCATTAAGAAAATGATTGAAAGACATCCCCATGTATTTGGCAATGTTATAGTGACGGACAGCGCTGAAGTAGAATCTAACTGGGAAATGATTAAAAACAGGGAAAGAAGAATAATCCCCAGGGATTCAATTTTAGACGGTGTCCCCAAATACCTCCCGGCCATCTTACGGGCAGGTGATGTACAAGCCAAGGCGTCCAAAGCCGGATTTGACTGGACCGATTACCGCGGGGCAATGGAAAAGGTTAAGGAGGAACTGAAAGAACTGACCTTGGCCATTGCGGAAAACTCTCCTGATGAGATGGAAGCGGAAGCCGGAGACTTGTTTTTTGCCCTGACAAACCTCTCCCGCCTTCTTGGGGTTGATGCGGAGGTGGCCCTTTCCGGAACGGTAAACAGATTTATCAACCGCTTCCATTATATTGAAGAAAAAGCACGGATCAGCAACAAGGAGATTTCCGAATTTTCCCTGGATGAGTTGGACGTTTGGTGGGAAGAAGCAAAAAAGGTAGAAAAGAATAAAAAAAGTAGGAAATATTTTCTTGGCGGAAGGAACTTGTAATTATTATAGCGAATAATAAAAACATACCAAAATCCAATGAGGGGGGTATTTATGAACAAGGCAGAACTAATTGCACAGGTAGCCGAAAAATCGGATCTTACTAAAAAAGATGCAGAAAGGGCGGTTTCAGCCCTGATTGAAGCTGTCGAAGAAGCCCTGGTAAGGGGCGACAGGGTTCAGTTGGTAGGATTCGGGACGTTTGAGATCAGAGAGCGTGCTGCCCGTAAGGGCCGCAATCCCCAGACGGGGCAGGAAATTGATATCGCCGCTACCCGTGTACCTGTGTTTAAGGCCGGAAAATCATTAAGAGAAGTAATTTCCTAAGTTGGAACATCTTTTAAAAACATTTTCATTTTTTTGGTGATTTTGTGCGGGTAGATAAATACTTGAAAGTTTCCCGGTTGATCAAAAGAAGAACAATAGCTAAAGAAGTGTGTGATCGGGGACTGGTCAGTGTAAACGGGCGTGCGGCAAAAGCAGGCGCCGGTGTCAAACCTGGCGATATTGTTGAAATTAGCTTGGGGCGCCGCCGGCTCAAGGTGGAAGTTTGCATGTTGGCGGAGAGTATGCCCGCAAAGCTGGTTTCCCAAATGTACAAAGTCCTTGAAGACAGGAGAATAGGAAACGAGCAAGAAGACTACCTGTAGGGGCCTAAAAGGCCCTCTTTTATTGCTCTTCACAGTAATCAAGAGTTTTTGCGAGGGATCTGTTGATCCCATCTTTTTTTGTTCGCAGAATGCCATAAAATACCTATTATGGTATATTGCGGCATTTGCTTGATAATGCTATAATTAACATAATATACCAGTATTGGAGGTGGTGTGTTATGAGGGACGGTGTGCTTGTTTAGCCCCCTGAGAACTGTCTTAAAAAAGATACCTTAAGTGAGGGCGCCTTGCCCAAAATAACGTCCTTAACATAAAGGACAAGTATAGCAGCAAGGTTATCTTTTTAAAGAGGAAAAAGTTGGCAGGAGGTGTTAAGGTACCTTTTGGTGAACACATATTTTTTTTCCTCCGGGTTAAGAATAAAAACACTTAGTTAGTACAAGGAGGAAAAGAAATTGAAACGGTTCACCGGGATGCTGATCGTTAGTTTTATACTCTGCCTTCTGGTGACGGCGTGCGCCCGCCAGGTTTCCCGCAAGCCGGTTCCTGGCGCCCCGAATAAAGAACCAACTATCTCGATTTACGTGAGCGAGACCGGACAAAAGAAGCAGATTAAGCTTGAGGACTACGTAGCCGGCGTGGTGGCGGCGGAAATGGAACCCGCCTGGCCGGTAAATTCTCTTGCGGCCCAGGCAATCCTGGCTAGAACCTTTACGATGGAAAACATCCAAAGCGGCCGGGTGCGTCAACTGCACGGTACCGATGTATCCACTGATGTACAGGAATCTCAGGCCTATAATTCTTCAAGAATAAACAATCGCGTGCGCCAGGCTGTGAAACTTACCCGCGGTAAAGTGGTCACTTATAATGGTCAGTACATTAAAGCCTGGTTTAATGCCTGCGATGGAGGGATTACAGCCTCCGCGGCCGAGGGGCTCGGTTATACTAAAACGCCAACTCCCTACGTAAAAGCGGGAGTAAAAGATAACTGCCTGTCCATCACAAAACCTGAGAATCGCCTGTGGGAAAAGCGGATACCGATCGAACAGGTTCGCCGGGCGGTTAAAAAAGTAACCGGAAAGGATGCCGGGGCTATTGAATCCGCAAGAGTCGTAAAACGAGGCCCTTCCGGAAGAGTTGAGCAGCTGCAACTCGGAAACGTTACGGTAAGCGCGCCTGCTCTGCGGCTTGCCATAGGCAGCGAGCTGATGCGTTCCACTTTACTTACCGGCGCGGCGGTTAAAGAAGGTTCGTTGGTGCTTAGTGGAAGAGGGTTCGGACATGGGGTAGGGATGTGTCAATGGGGAGCTAAAAAGCTGGCTGAGAAAGGTTCATCACCGGAAGATATTATAAGTTTCTATTATAAGAATATACAGATTAGCAAACTCTGGGAATAACATAGCGGCCCTTAAGGGCCGTTTTTTTTTGCGCATATTCCCCCTTCTCCAAGGCATAAGAATATATAAATCTCGGTAAGGAGAAGGTTAAAATGGAGGAACAGGCCGGAAATAAAGTGATCCTCACCGACCGGAAGGATCTGGCGCTTGCCGGTGTTAAACATGTAGAAAAATTCAACGATGATGAGATTATGCTGGACACCAATATGGGTATTTTATCTCTCAAAGGAGAAGGTTTAAGAATAACTCAACTCGATCTTGAAAAAGGCACGCTTATCGCACAGGGATTTTTTGCACTAATCCAGTTCAAGGAGAAATCCAAAGCTATCCGGAGGACCCGGGAAAAGAATAAGATATTCGGCCGTTTGCGCAAGTGATGGTGGTGATAAATGGCCTTTAGTGAGAGCTTGTTTGCCTTCGCCTGTATTGTTGGAATCGGTTTTATAGCCGGAGCGCTATACGATTTATACAGGGCTTGCGGACGGATTCTGTATATTAAAAAAAGAGCCGTTTTTATAGGCGACCTCCTTTTTTGGTTGTTGTTAACCGCAGGAGTAATTGTTCTTCTTCTTTTGGTTAACCAGGGTGAAGTACGTTTTTATGTTCTTCTGGGATTGGTCCTTGGAGTTTTGTTTTATTCAAAGCTTTTAAGCCGGGTCTTTCATTTGTTTTTTTGCAGAATTTTTAGCCTGCCTGTTTCCGGCTATCGGCATTTTATTAAGACATTAAAAAGGATTTGTAAGATTTTTTTCTTTGTGTAGAAGGATTTTATTATGGAATAAAGAATATTAAAATAAATATGTCAACAAATTGTACAAGTATTGTGGACAATCGGGGTAATATCCTTGCAAATAGAAATTCGAGGCGTTGAGAAACTGAGTTTTCGCGAGCGCCAGGTGGTTGTATTGAAAGAAATGGGGCATTCTAGCGAGCAGATTGCCCAAAAGCTTCGCCTGAGCGCCAGTACGGTGGCAACATTGTTTAACCGTGCCCGCAATAAAGGATATGAGGTAGTTATAGTAATCAGCGGGGGCCTGGGGATTTTTGGCGTAGACGAAGAGGAGGAAAGGGAATCTTGATCTTGTCAATCCGCCGGCAGAAAAGAGAAAGAAACAGCTCACTTAGAATCCTTTCCGGATATAAGAAAAACTTCCGTTTTTCTGTTAGCAAAATCTCGTCTATTATACTTATTATACTGCTGATTTACCTGGTTGTTTCCATTACACTGCAGTTTAAAAAGCTCTATGCGATGCAGAACGAAATGAAGGAAGTTCAACAAAAGGTGGTCGAGCTGCAGGGAAAAAATCTTCAAATGCGCGAGCAGTTAAAACTTGTTCAGTCAGATCAATATATTGAACAAATGGCAAGAGAGAAATTAGGGTTGGTTAAGTCCGGCGAATCCCGGATTATAACCACTCAACCAGATAAAAAACAATAAAGAAGATCTCTTGACACCTTTTTATCCTCCTGCATATAATTTACATAGGTCTTTTCTGGCTTCAAGGAGGATAACTAAAAAGGGTTATGCCGGCTAAAATAGGGAGTGTTATAGAAGGGGTTGTCAAGGGGATCACTAATTTTGGCGCTTTTATTCAACTCCCGGATGGCGAAACGGGTTTAGTTCATATATCGGAAGTTGCCAGAATTTATGTAAGGGACATTAATGACTTTTTAAAAGAAAATGATCGTGTGGCAGTTAAAGTAATCTCGATTGATCCCCGCGGTAAGATAGGCTTGTCCATCAAGCAGGTTGAAATTATAAAAGGGGAAAATAGTTTTCAAAGGGGCAGGCTGGCTGCTTCTTTTGAAGAAAAATTAAATAAGTTTCTTAAAGAAAGTGATGAAAAGCAGACTCACCTCAGGCGCAGCACAGAAGCTAAGCGTGGCGGCCGGGGTTCGGCAAGGCGTGAAGAGTAGAGATAAAACCAGGGGCGTTCTCGAATGCCCCTTAAGTATTATACTATTAAGGAAGATTTATGAGAGTCGCAGTAATTGATATCGGCACAAACTCAACCCGCCTGCTGATCGCGGAAGTAAGCAGTCTGAAAGAAGTAAAACCTCTGCACACCGATCTCGTTACTGCCAGATTGGGTAAGGGAATTGGAACCGCCATACTTATACCCCCGGCAATCAGCAACACTGTGGCCGTAATTGAGGATTATTTAAAAAGGATCCCCGATTGGCAGGTTGAAAAGGTTGTTATCGCAGCAACAAGCGCAGTCCGAAACGCGGTTAACCGTGAGGATTTTCTGAGCGCTGTTTTCGAGAGGACCGGCTTTGAAGTTAAAGTGCTGCCCGGCCCCGAGGAAGCTCTCTTGAGTTACCAGGGAGCGCTGAGCGGATTACGTATGAGTATTGACAGTCCAAACACGGTCGTTATGGACCTTGGCGGCGGAAGTACCGAGTTTACCTGGAAAGAGCGGAACGGGTTGCGCTGCCGGAGTGTGGAGGTTGGCGCGGTACGCGTCACAGAAGGCAGTTTTACTGACGCGGAGATTCTTTCCCTGCTGGTTTCCCCTCTAGAGGAAATACGAAATATTTCTCCTGTAGAACTTATCGGGGTTGGCGGGACAGTAACCACCATCGCGGCCATATCCCTTTCCCTTCGAGTTTATAACCCTTCGCTGGTGCACGGTTTCGACTTATCAGCGGGACAAGTCGAAAAAACGCTATCCTTATTATCCTCTCTTTCGCTTGAAGAACGCCGCTATTTACCGGGACTTCAGCCGGAACGGGCGGATATAATAATAGCGGGAGTGCGGATCGTTAAGCAGATCCTTTTATATTTGGATCTGCTCCGGCTGAAAGTCAGTGAAGCGGATCTCCTGTACGGCATTGCTATTCGGGAGGCAAGCGGCGGGTTGTAATTTGTCGGTAGAAAAATAACGCGTATTACCAGTAATGACAATATATGCCTGTCTCTTATACTATAATCTAAAGTTAAGGGATGCCAACCCTTAATTGAGTGTATAAGAGGTGGGGCTTAAGGTGTCAAACAAGTCTGAAGTTTATCCATTTCGCCGGTCGGGGAAAAAACAGGGGATTAGAAAGAAAAAGCCTGTCAAGCATACTGCCAAAAACAACAAGAACAGCCTGCCCGCCAAAGTTGGAACCTCTGTTTCCGGAAAGCAGTTTTTTCTCCTGGCGGCGGGCTTTTTTCTGGGCAGATCAGTTTTATTCGGTGAACTTGTCCCTTTTGCAGCTGCCTTTGCCGGAGCCGTCGCCATTATTATGCCCGCTTCATCTTTGCTGGCTGTCGTTGGACTTATCCTGGGACTGGCAACGGTTTTTCAGGGACTCTCCCTGATGGTGGACTGCGCGGCGGTAATGCTGGTCTGGATATTCCTTCTCTATTCGCAGGATAATGTTAAAAACCCCTCAATTGTGATCCCAGCCGTGGTTTTTGCGCTCAGCCTGATTCTAAAGATTGGCTGTCTCATCTTTATTGATTTTTCTGCTTATGATTATATCAGCATTACTTTTGAAGCGGTTTTTGCCGGCTTATTTACTTTTATATTTTTAAAAGCTCTTCCTTACTTATCAAGAATAAGCAGTCCGCAAGGCCCGGAGGCCGAAGAACTGCTGTCTGCTTTGATCCTTTTGGCAGGTATCCTGGCGGGCACAAGCGGGCTTGAGTTCAGGGGAGTTTCTCTCCAGGGACTGCTGAGCCGGTTGATCATTCTTGTCCTTGCCTGTGGAGGAGGTATGGGCCAGGGCGCTGTTGCCGGAGCCCTGATGGGAATTATCCCGGGTTTGGCCTATGTGACTGTTCCTGTTTTAACAGGAGTATATTCCTTTGCGGGCTTTGTGGCGGGATTCTGCAGGGGTCTGGGGAAACAGGGAGTTGCGGCGGGTTTTTTAGCCGGCAATCTTATTTTGCTTATTTACATTAAAAACTTCGGGAATCTGATCGCCGCAGTCATTGAAAGCTGTTTGGCCATTGTTTTATTTTTTTTATTTCCATCCCGAAAAATTGAGCAGCTTGCGGAGTCTTTTTCCCTGATTATATCCGGGAATACAGCTCCTCTTTCAACCGGCGGCAGGTTGGAGGGGTTGATTAGAAAAAGGCTGAGTAAATGGTCGTGTGTTTTGAAAGATCTTTCACTGGGGTATGCTCAAACTTGCGCGGCTGCCCCGGAAGAACGCCGCGAGCCTGCGCTTCAGGCTCTTTTCAGGGAAATAGGTCAAAAGGTATGCAACGGCTGCGGCATATATCAAATCTGCTGGGAGCGGAAATTTTATCTTACCTATCAGAGCCTGTTGGATGCCTTCGCCCAGGTTGAACTGTACGGACAGGTAACGGTTTCAGATTTGCCGGAGTTTTTAAAAAGGCGCTGTACGCGGGCCAGGGAACTGGCCATAACAATATCGTGTCTGTATGATACATACAAATTAAACCTCTACTGGACCAAGCGTGTTCTGGAAAGCAAGGAAATAGTTTCCGAGCAGCTCAAGGGTATGTCTGAAATAGTTGAAGATATGTCTTCAGAACTGCAGTTGGAAGTCCGGGAGTTTGCCGGCAGGGAAGTATATCTGAAGGACAAGCTGAAGCGTTCGGGCATTCCGGTTACCGATGTCAAAATGTCCCGTAATGATGATTATGGTATTGAGGTGGGTATAAGCAGACTGCCCTGCGCAGATAACCTTGATTGCTCTGCAAGGCTGATCCCGGCTATTTCACGTTTCTTTAAAGGACCTTTATCGGCGCCGTCGGTTAATTGCGCAGGCCCCCTGGGGGAAGACCTTTGTTTTTTAAGGTTATATCCCGGACTCAAATACCAGGCCAAAGTAGGCATCGCCAAAATAGGCAAGGGAGGAAACGTTGTCTGTGGCGACAGTCACGCTTTTGTTCATTTAAAAGGGGGAGAGTTTGCCTTCATGTTGAGCGACGGGATGGGCGCCGGAGAGAGCGCGGCGCTTGAAAGCGGCGCCGCCCTGGCTTTGCTGAAGAATCTTCTGGAATCGGGCTTGGGCCGGGAACTGGCTGTTAAAACTGTAAACTCTCTGATGATGTTAAGGTTCCCCGGGGACAGTTTCGCTACGGTTGATTTAATAATTCTTGATTTGTATACCGGGCAGGCTGAGTTTACAAAAATTGGCGCTCCGCCGAGTTTCCTGAAGCAGGGTAAAAGAGTTAATTCAGTCAGGGCTAATTCGCTTCCAGTGGGGATTATAAAAGATATTGATGTTGTAACCGTTTCAAGAAGGCTTACACCGGGTGATCTTGTGGTTATGGTAAGCGATGGGATGCTGGACATCTACAGCGGGCCTGCCGGCAAGGAAAATTGGCTGAGGGATGTAATTCAAGGGGCGGGTGAAATTGAACCGCAGGATCTTGCGGACCTGCTCCTGAATTTAGCCGTTACCAGCGTTGGAGGGGCGGATAGGATTCCCGACGACATATCTATATTGACGGTATGTTTTGAAAAAAGAAGCTTTGATAAAAAAATGGAGGGAAAAGCGTATCAGTGTGGAAATATATAGTATAAAATGTATAAAATTTTGTGTTAAGGTGTCGATTTTTGGCTGGAATTGACTTGGTTAAACGGGTTAGATTGCTGATCGAGAAAATGGGAATGCTAAAACCCGGAGACAAGGTTTTAATCGGTGTCTCCGGGGGGCCTGATTCAATCGCCTTGCTGCACGTTTTGTGGGTTTTGAAGGATGACTTGCAGATAGTCCCGGTCGTCGCCCACCTGAACCATCAGCTCCGGGGCGAGGAGGCGGAAGAGGACGCCCGTTCGGTCAGGGAGTTTTCAAAAAAATTGGAGCTGCCCTGTTATATAGAAGAAGCTGATGTGAAAAGCTATCATAAAAACTCGGGTTTATCTCTTCAGGAGGCGTGCAGGGAAATTCGTTTTTCTTTCTTCGGACAGCTTGCCGGCAAGTTGGGCGCCGGCAGGGTAGCCCTGGGACATCACGCGGACGATCAGGCGGAAACGATCCTTCTCAACTTTCTGCGCGGCGCCGGCATAAGCGGCTTAAAAGGCATTTCTTATGTACGCGGCCTGTTTATCCGCCCGCTCCTGGAAATACGCCGCAAGGAAATAGAAGAATATTGCCTTCAGCAACAGTTGCCTGTCAGGCAGGACAGCTCGAATCTGAAACCTGTTTATACCCGGAATCGTATTCGCTTGAATTTGCTGCCTTTGCTGGAACGCGAATATAACCCTCAAATAATCCAGACGCTGGTGCAGTTGGGCAATCTTTGCAGCGAAGAGGATTCTTACCTTGAGGAACTGGCCCTGATTAATCTGGGAAAAATAAAAGTAAACGGGAAGAACGGTACGGTTGTTTTAGATAATAATATGCTGCGAGCCTTATCTGCCCCGCTCTGCCGGCGCGTGTTGCGTCTGGCCTGGAATGAGGTAACCGGAAAGACGAAGGAACTTTCTTACCACCATGTCGAAAAACTGATGGAATTATTGCACAAAAAAGCCGGCGGGCGGGTTATGATTCTTCCAAGGGGAATCCGTGCGCTGAAGACTAACAATGTTCTGCAGTTTTTCCGGGAAGCGGAACCGGTTCCCGTACTTCCCTACAGGCGCCCTTTAATTGTACCCGGTGTGACTTATGTTCCCGAAATAGATCTTTGTATTCAAGCGGAAATAATCGACATCAAGGATGCCCCGCCGTTTTCCGAAATATCTCCCAATGAAGCCCTGCTCGATTATAACCTTATTAAATACCCCCTCTATGTGCGCAGACGTTTGGAAGGGGATGTTTTTTCTCCTTTTGGGCTGGGCGGGACGCTGAAGCTTAAAAAGTTTTTAATTGACAGCAAGATAGCCCGTTATAAACGGGACAGGATTCCATTGGTGGTCAGCGGGGACGATATTGTCTGGGTTGGCGGCCTGCGTTTATCCCGGGACTGGAAAGTTTCCGGCGGGACTGTCAGCTGTCTTTATCTTCAGATTCTGGGAAGCTCCGCAACAATGGCATAATTGAAACAAAGTACGGGATGTGTTACAATTTTTATTAATTGACCTCCCTAATGTAAAGTATTTTCAGAGTAGCTAGCAAGCAAGAACCGTCCCTACTTGCTAAGGATAGTATAAACTAAGAAGGAGTGGCTTTATTGAACAGGATTCTCAAGAACCTCAGTATTTATTTGCTAATCCTGTTGGTAATCATAGCTCTGCTTAAATACGCGCAGCCTCAAAACGTTGACGTAAAGACCTGGCGTTATGATCAGTTTCTTGATTTCGTAAATCAGGGGCAGGTACAGGAGGTTACTATCCAGGCCAAGGATACAACCAATTTAATTACCGGCACAAAAAAGGACGGCGTGAAGTTTAAAACAACCGGCTTAAAGAACGATGCCGATCTAATCACGCTCCTCTCGGAGAAAAAGGTCAAGTTTACCACGCAAGAAGCGCCTCCGCCGGGTTTATGGACAAATATCCTGACAGGTATTTTACCGATCCTCATCTTTGTCCTGCTCTTCTTTTTTATGATGCAGCAGACACAGGGCGGCGGCAACAGGGTGATGTCGTTTGGGAAGAGCAGGGCTAAGCTGCACACTGACGAAAGAAAAAAAGTTACTTTTGCAGATGTTGCCGGCGCCGATGAGGCAAAAGAAGAGCTTATCGAACTGGTTGAATTTCTGAAGAGCCCTAAAAAATTTACCGAGCTCGGAGCTCGTATCCCCAGGGGGGTGCTGCTCTTCGGCGCTCCCGGAACAGGAAAAACCCTTCTTGCCAAAGCTGTTGCCGGGGAGGCGGGAGTGCCTTTTTTCAGCATCAGCGGTTCCGATTTTGTAGAGATGTTCGTCGGCGTCGGAGCTTCACGGGTACGGGATCTGTTTGAACAGGCCAAGAAAAATGCTCCCTGTATCGTCTTTATTGATGAAATTGACGCGGTGGGCCGTCAGAGAGGGGCAGGCCTGGGAGGAGGGCATGACGAGAGGGAGCAGACCTTGAACCAGCTTCTCGTGGAAATGGATGGTTTCAGCCCCAATGAGGGGATTATTGTTATCGCGGCTACCAACAGGCCTGATATCCTGGATCCGGCTCTGCTGCGTCCCGGCAGGTTTGACCGGGAGGTAACCGTCGACATACCGGACATTACCGGACGCAAAGAAATTTTAAAGGTCCATGTCAAGGGCAAACCCCTAAGTGACGATGTAGACCTGGATATTCTGGCCAGGCGCACACCCGGCTTTACAGGAGCGGATCTGGCCAACCTGGTCAATGAAGCTGCTTTATTAGCTGCCCGCGTCGGTAAAAAAGAAATCGGCATGCGGGAGTTGGAAAGCTCTATTGAGCGTGTGATTGCAGGTCCCGAAAAAAAGTCCAAAGTCATCAGCGAGAAGGAGAAAAAGCTTGTCTCCTATCACGAGGCCGGGCATGCCGTGGTCGGATACCTGCTGCCAAATACTGATCCGGTACACAAAGTTTCCATCATACCGAGAGGCCGCGCAGGAGGCTACACGCTGCTTCTGCCCAAGGAAGACCGTTATTATATGACAAAATCCATGCTGCTTGATCAGGTGACTATGCTTCTTGCCGGCAGGGTCGCCGAGGATCTTGTTCTGGGGGAGATCAGCACCGGCGCACAGAATGATTTGGAGCGTTCTACCGAGATTGTCCGGCGAATGATTATGGAATACGGAATGAGTGAAAACCTTGGCCCTCTGACTCTGGGCCGCAAGCAGGAAACAATATTCCTGGGCCGTGACCTGGCGCGGGACCGCAACTACGGAGAAGAAGTTGCGGCCGCAATCGACAAGGAAGTGCACAGGGTTGTGGAAATTAACTATAACCTGGCTAAGGAAATTTTGAAGAAGCATATCAATGCCCTGCATTTGACAGCCAATACTTTAATGGAAAAAGAGACGCTGGAAGCCGAAGAGTTTGACGCCCTGATGAAACAGGCCGGGGAGGAAGAAAACAAGGCTTAAATTAAAAGACCGCTGCCTGATTATTAAAGAAGCGGTTTTTTAGGCAGGGACCAGAGAGCGATCCCTGCAGATCAGGCCTTTCGCTAAAAGATAAAAACCAGTTCCGGGGGAGATGACAGTGATGTAAAGCAATTGCCGCACAAATAATAAAAAACCGATGAAGGGGACAATCAAAAGAAAAAAAGGAGTTATATAACTATGTATCGTTTAAAGATATTCCTGGTTTTTGCAGCAGTCATGGTTTTTTTCCAAAGCGTTTTCTTTCCGGCGCCTGGAATGGCCCGCCAGATTCATGTGAATGTCAATGGTCAGATTCTTAACAGCTCCGATATTCTCATCGAGAATGGACATACATTGGTTTCCTGCAGGGTGTTTTCAGAACAACTGGGGGCTGAAGTAAAATGGAACGCCGTTACCAGAACCGTAACTATAACAAGAAAGCAGGATATTATCCGCTTAACCCCCGGCAGCGCGACGGCATTTAAGAACGGCGCGAAAATCAATTTGGATGTCAGCGCAATAATCATCGGAGGACGGCTTTACGTGCCCCTGAAAGCGCTCGCGGAGTCTTTGGGCGCCAAAGTAGTCTGGGATGAAGCAAGGTCAACAGTCCTGGTCGACAACGGTTATTGTCCGGTCTGCGTTTCTTTAAAAAAATAAACACGCTAATTCAAAAATTATAGGGGGTACTTGAGATTTCAGAAAAAAAATTATTGCTTCCCTTGACCATGTGGGCTGCGCTGCTTTCTCTTTTGAATGCCGCTCTTTTGCTTTATCTGTATTTCAATGGTTTTTTCACTCCTTTGTCACAGTTGTTTTGCTACACAAGAAGCTGCAGCGAGCCGGTTCTGCTTGTTGCAAGAAAAGTTTCTTTCGCCCTTGCGGGCGCATCTGCCGCCGCCTTGCTGGTTATTTTCAGCTTCTTTGCCCGGCAAAGCAGGTGGTGTCAGGTTTTCGCCCTTCTTTTAGCCCTTTTTAGCGCATTCATCTGCTCCGCCCTGATCATTTATCAGTCACAGATATTAAAGAGTTTCTGTGTTTTTTGCCTGATTTCTTCCGGTCTTTTCTTCCTTACCCTGGTTATTCTGTACGTAGATTTAATAAACCATAGACCAGGCCGCCAGCTTGGCGGAGGTTAATTTTTTATAAATAAATTAAATGTGAGCGGCGGCGCTATATAAAAAAATGAGCTGAATAAACTGAAAGCAGGATTGTTTAATTGTTTAATTAATTAGCAATTCTTTTTAAAGTAAAAACAGCAATAAATTTTTTAAAAGAACTGGAACTTTTTTCTGACTGTCGGTGTCTAAATAAGTATGGATTAGTAGATCAATGGTAAAGGAGGAAAGTATCTCATAACTTTTCAGGTGATATTTCCTCCGGTCCAAACAATATAAAAAGTGTGGGAGATTGATTGAAAAAGATATCGATTATCAGCGAGCGGCGCCATTGATTTCCTCCGGGTGGGGGCTGGTTGAAATTACCTGCAAAATAATCATTTTTCCAGAAGGATTTCCAATTTATTTCTCGAAGTTATGATAGATATGTAAATTAAGGGATCTTGCCCAGCAGGCAGCCATAAGAAGAATTATTTGGGGTAATGTTTTCCAGATATAGGTGTTCTTGACCTATAAGAAAGAGCATAAGTATTTTAGGATCCGGAGATCTTGCTGATTGCCTTTGCTTAAGTGTAATTAAGCAAAGGTTTATCATAGTTTTTGAAGGAGGTGGTTACTCAGAGGCAGGGAATGGAGTTTGAAGAAAGAGCGGCAGTAGTTTAGCAGTAGTTTTTTAAAGAAAAGTTACCACGCGTGATGTTACTATTTCTTATAAGGAGGGATATCTTAGTGACAAAAAGGGTAACCAAGTGGGGCAGAATAGCCGTTATCCTGGCAATAATTGCCTTATCCTGTTTTATTTTTGCCGGCATAGCCCTTGCCGAGAGCATCAATATGGTAGCTGGCGACAACCCGATAACCGGCGGCCCGAGCTATGTGGTTAAGGCTGACCATACCTATGCTTACACCGTCACGGGCACAAATATGGATATTGATGTGAATCTCTTTGCCGAGGGCAATCTCCTTGGTAAACTGGCAACTGCACCGGACGGCTCGACTCTCAACAGCATAGTTCTTGATTTTCCATTTGGCCCGATGCGTTACAGCACTGCAGCAGATCCGGCGGTAAATGACGCTAATGAGGCTATTGACCCGGCTTACACTCCCACGACAATCGACCCGGAGGATCACAACCTGGACGGCCTTCAGGGCAAGTCCGTAGATGTCTGGGTTACAGTGAACGGCGTTGAATATCTGACAAAGGTAATACCGGACCTTCGTGAGAACATAACCCTGAGTGACGGTTCGGTAATCGACCGTGTATACCTGACTGTTGAGAGACAGTTAATCCCGGCAATCGGCAAGGTAACCGACTTTAGGATTGAAAGGCTGGTTGTTCACAACACGAAAGCCCCGAAAGAGGATTATTGCGTTAATATCAAACACAGCAAGAGCTGCTTTACGCCTAAATGCCTGAACCTGGATGTGGTTCTGACAGTTGGCAGGATATCTATTGATACCATTGATGATTGTAAAGTAGCGGGCGCCAGAGTAAACGTCACAGGTCATGTATTCAGGACGGAGGGTGGTTACCTCCTGGATGAATTTGGGCAGCAAACGGAAACATGGCTTGATTACCCGTGGCCGCTTACCACATGGCCGGTTATTATTGAATATGTCGTGCAAACTACCAATCCTGTATACCCGCCGTGCGCTCTTTGCCCGGCTGGCACACCGTACTTTGTACCGGCATGTGTAAGCGATCCCAACCTGGGCGATATTGTAGACAATGGCTGCCTTGGTGAACCGTATACGCATCAAGATCCCAGTTCAGGCGATTGCATTGCGCCTGTGATCACACACACGGTCAATGTAACCGATCCCATTACGCATCTAATTATTGACAGGGGTTTCTTCGAAGCTTCGATCGTGGTCCCGGGTGTCGCTGGCGTAAGTCATAGCATCGTGGCCAGGACCATCGAAGTTAAAGATACCCCACAGGATGCAAGCGTCCAATACTACTTTGACACCGCCGACTATCTGGTGCCGGTGGAGTCTCTGGAGGATATGGCCTATGTAAGAGAAACAGACGACAACCATTTCCTCCGCGGCTTTTTCAACGAGGATTTAGAAGCTCTTGAACATGCCTGGGTCTATTCCGATCCGGAAACTATTTTACCTGTGGCCGGCGATCCCAAGTACATCACCGTCACCCAGGTAGGTACTCAGGTGGACTGCAGCGCATATGTACCCGTGCGTATTATCCTGCGTGATAAATTTGGCAACGCAACGCCGAATAAAGTACCCTGCGGGGATAATTTAGCCGCTCTGAAGATTGATTTAAAGAGCATAGTATGTGACCCCGATGACCCAACCGGCACAATTAACCCCGAGGCGCCATTCGGCACAATTCTTGACGGCAATGACTCGGGAGCGCATGAAATTGACTACACGCAGATCGCGCCCGGCGCATCTGAAGTTACAGTCTATTTCAAGGCCGACGAGGGCGGTAATGTAAGAATTATAGCCGGCGCCATTATCAACGGTGTGAACCAGCTTGATGCAATCTGCTGCCTGGAAGTAAACTGCCTGATATGCATTCTTGAGGTTACACCGCTGGTTCCCTGCGATCAGATTCCAAGTCAGTACCTCAATGACCCCAATTACGAAGAACCCGCCAAGGCCGGTTGGCCGGTAAAGATATCTGTACATTACGATCCGAGGTTACTCGGAACGATTCTGGCAGATCCTAACCGCACTTCCGCCACCCTGCGTGTTGAGCTGTTAGATTCGTCTCTGCAAACTGTTATTAGCGAAGCTTCCTGGGATCTTGAGGCCTTTACGGATGGCAACAGGCTGGCCTTTAACATGGCCGGCAGCAAAGGAAATAATGACACCTACCTCCATCCCAATATAAATGAGACCAAGTCCGACTTCTTTGTCTACGTGCCGTGGAGTTACTGCGGTCCGTTAGCAGTGAAGGTTGTCGACCCCGAAAAGCACGTTTGGGGCACCAAACTAATTACTTACAACAGCCCCGTTGAACTGGTGCGTGTATTAAGGCCGAATACCTGGCAGCTTATTTCCACACCGAAGGAACTGGCCGGCGCCGGCACTATGAGCGCCCTGCTGGGCGGATCATACTTCTCCGACATGCTGATTTACGACAAGAACTTACCTGGCGGGCCGTGGGCGCAGATTACTGACCCGGCTTACCAGTTGAGGCCGCAGTACGGCTACGTGCTTAATATGACTCAGGACTGGACCAATGGCGGTTACTGCACATCCAATGATTGCGGTTCCGAAAGTTGTGTTCAGGCAAGATATGTCTTCGCCCGCTCCACAGGTGTGGAAATGCCCGGTTCGCGTCCGCTGAACCTTGGCTGGAACTTGGTGGGACCGTCCTTTAGTGAGGACATTCATTATCGGGCTGGCGAGCAGCTTACAACCGCATATGGCACGGTAACATACCCCTGCCCGCCGAATACTGAATGCGTCTGTGGTGACGCGCTGACCCAGGGAGATACACTTTCCCGGATGCTGGGATCAGCCTGCGCCGACTGCAAGACTCTGGTCAACTGGGGCGGCAAAGGTCTGAACAGCTTTACCTCGCCCGGTCCGTACGGTCCTGTGGCTATTACATTACAAGGCGCCCCGAATTCAATGGGCAACCTGGGGGCCTTCGAAGCAGCAAGCGTCAACGGCAACACATATGGCGGCTATTATGTAGACTCCTCGCTATACGGGTTCAACGGTGACGCATACTGGCTGTATATAACTTCGCCGCAGACCCTGACTTCAAACACAATTCTGAAATCGGCGGATGTCCAGCCTTAAAAAAACAGCACATCTGTTTTTAAAAAGATCGTTTCCAGTACCTTACTTGCGGGAGCTTGTCTCCCGCGAGTAAGGTACCGATTCTAAAAGGCAGGGAGTAAAAAAAGCAATGACTCTCAAGTTAAAGCAGCAGTGGTTTTTAACATCTTTGGCTCTTGTTGCGGTGGTTTTTTTTATCGGCACGGCAGCCCTGGCGGAAGAAGGTCAGAACCAGCAGCAGATGCAGTATCCTGCTATGTATTACGGTATGGTGAAGACGGAGACGGGGCAGCCGGTGGCTTCAGGAACGGTGAAGGCTTATGTCGACGGTGAGATATGCGGGCAGTTGCCTTTTCAGGAAGGAAAATTTGGTTTGCCCGCCGAAGATCCCTACATAGCCAGATTACTGGTTTACAAAGCAAACGAGGATCTAACTGGCAGGGAAGTTACTTTCAAAGTGGAATCTGCCGGCCGGGAATGCCCGGCCAAAACAGATCCGCCAAAAATTGTCTGGGAATCAAAAGCAAAGCAGGCAATCACCCTGATCGTTGACGAAAGTTGTCCGGGTGGACAAGATCCGTCGGTCAGCAAGCTAACCCCCTTTTCAGATCTTACCGGTCACTGGTCGGAAGGCTCAATTAGCCGGATGGTTAACCGGGGGCTGATTAGCGGTTATCCGGACGGGACTTTTTGTCCGGACAAGCCGGTTAGCCGGGCGGAATGCGCACTAATCCTGTCCCGCGCCCTGGACTTGCCTGCAGCCGGTCCGGAGGCGCTTTCTGTGTTCGGGGACAAAGGCGCAATTCCCGAGTGGGCGCAGGGAGCTGTCGCCCAGGCGGTAGCTGCCGGGCTGTTCTCCGGTTATCCGGTGTCCGACGGAAGCAAGGACTTTGGGCCGGACAAGAAAGTTACAAGGACGGAACTGGCGGTTATTTTAAGCCGGGCTGCTTCGCAAAAGGGATTGCAGAAAAACAGCGATCTGGCAAACTTTTCGGACCAGGACAAGATTCCGGAATGGGCCCGGGAGGAAGTTCGCTCCGCCGCTGAGTACGGGTTGGTAAAAGGATATTCAGACGGTACCTTCAGTCCGCAAAAAGAAGTGACCCGGTCGGAGGCCGCAGCAATGATTGACCGCTTGCTGGACAGCCTGTAAAGCGACACGTCATGGTTACCAGTTGTAGATCCGTGACCAGATTAAAAAAGCATCCGCAAACAACTTAAAAGGAGGAGTTAAAACTGAAAAAAGCAACAAACAAACTGACTGCTGTATTGCTGTGCTTCCTGCTCTTGTTCGGTATTGCTTATACGGCGCTGGCGGCGGAAATGCCCTTGATGCCAATGGTGATCTTGGGCAAAGTGGTTGACCAGAAAGGAAGCGCCGTAAACACGGGAAGCCTGGAAGTATTTATTGGAGACAAATATGTAACCGATGCGGCTGTTGCCGGCGGGCAGGTTGATATTTCGCTGGATCAGGCAAATAAGGCGAACATAACCCCTATTGACAGCAGCGACATTGGTAAAGCAATCAGTTTTAAAGCTGTAATTGACGGCAAAGAATATAATGCCGGCGCAGAAAAGGAAATCACTTTTAAGGATGGCGGCTTCGAAGGGTTGGATTCGCGGCTGCTGATCACTGTAAATTATACCTCAAGCGGTTCAGGTCAGCAGGGCGGAGGTTCCGGAGGACAGGGCTCAACGCAGGCGCCCGCCTCTCCGGCTGCCAGTCCGGCAGCGGGAACATACGCAGAAAACGTCAAAATTGAGCTGTCCTGTTCCACTGCCCAGACAGTAATCTACTTCACTTCCGACAGTACCGATCCTAAGACCAGCAGCGCCAGAAAAGAATACAAAGAGCCCATCAGCATTAGTCAAGACACTGTAATTAAGGCAGTTTCGTTAAAAGACAATCTCTTCAGCGCAGTTTCTGTATTTGATTATAAGATTAGTCATCCGGAACAACAAACAGTTGTCTTATCCGATATCCAGGGGCACTGGGCAGCGGCGGTAATTCAAAAAATGGCCGGACAGGGTGTAATCTCCGGTTATGAAGATAAGACCTTCCGGCCGAATAACCCAATCAGCCGGGCGGAATGCGCCGCCATTATCGACAGGGCTCTGGACCTGGAAAACGGAAGCAACCAGGATATATCCGGATTCAGTGACGCCGCCGGCATCCCGGAATGGGCAGGTTATCCTGTGGCTGCCGTGGTTCACGCCGGTTTGCTTAAAGGGTATCCTGGAAAAGAAGGAAAAACCGTTTTTATGCCGCAGAAGCAAATCACCCGTGTTGAGCTGGCCACAATCATGGCGCGTGTTTTAAACGAAAAATCAGCCCAGCAAACAGTGCAGAAAGCGCAGTTTAACGACAGCGGCGATATTCCCGGATGGGCTGCCGAAGCAGTTGATCAAACGGTGCAGAAAGGGGTTATCACAGGTTATCCGGATGGTTCCTTCAAGCCTGGGAAAAATGTGACCCGCGCCGAAGCTGCGGCAATGATCGACAGGCTCCTTGGCTCAATTAAGTAGGGTGGTGGAAATGATGGGATCGGTTTGGGTGAAAAAAGTTCTTTTTGTTTATTTGTTATTAGTTTTCATACTGGGTTTTGCCGGCGCCGTCTATGCGGATGAGCTAGTCGGTACTTTTGATCGCTTCTATGGGCAAGTTAAAGACGATCTGAATAATCCAGTTCCAAGCGGGACTATAGAGGCCTATATAGACGGCGAAAAAAGAGGGGAGTTAGCCTTCCAAAACGGGCAGTACGGCATTCCGGTAGGCGATCCTTTTGTAGAAAAGCTGATAGTCAATGGTACAGCCAATGACATCGGTAAGCAGATCCAGTTCAAAGTGAAAATCGGCGCCGTTATCTATACAGCGCAGACCAGCCCAGTAACAACAGTACTTTACCAGGGCTCAATGTTCACTATAAGGCAGGCAAACCTGACTATCCCCAACATCTCAATAAACGGCTTTGCCGTTTTACAAAGAATCAGTACGTCAGTGCCGGCGGACGACTCGGGTACGCAAGTGAAGGCTACACAGGGAGGATCGGTTGTCGGCACATTTGTCACGGCCGCCGACGGGTCATATACGGTTACAGGTGTGTCAGCCGGTAGTTGCACGCTGGAATTCAGCCACACAGGCGGGAGCTGGAAAACGACCACCAAGACTGTAACAGTGGAAGAAAGCGGGTCTACCGGCGCCGGGACAGTAACCTTGTATCTGGGTGATATGAACGGCGACAGCGGTATAAATATCCTGGACCTGCTCTGGATGGCCTCGGTAATGGGACCTGCGTCTGGAGATGCGGCAAAAGCGGATGTAAACGGTGACGGTCAGGTAAATATTCTCGACTTGCTCAAGGTAGCAGCGAACATAGGAAAATGATAATTGCAAGTTAAGTCGTTATAAAAGGTTTGAGAGGAAGGAGGTACATTTATGGTAAAAAAAGCAGGGACAGTCATTTTAAGCGCTGTTTTATTAATCGTGCTTCTGATGGCTTCAAGTCAGCAGAAGGCCATGGCCGGCGGTGCCGGAGGTATAAATGAATTAGACAGCACTGACTGTGTGGAAGCAATGAGCGATGTCTGGGACGGGCTGGCTCTTTTAAACGCCAGTGAAATGGAAGAGCTGGTGAATATCGGCAAGAAGCTCAACGAGGCGGTTTTTTACGGTATCAACGGGAACCAGCCCGTCCTGACGGCGCAGCGGCAGCAAGCCCTGATGAACAAGTTTCACCTGGATTTTGGCGGTACGAGATGGCCCTGGACTATTGAAGAATACGTCAATAGCCACCAGAGCGGCGGCCAAGCCGGGTACGATGGTTTTGTCAACAGTGTTCAGCCGGTAAACCGTGACCTGGATTATTTGGCCGGTTTATACGAGCAACTGAGGTTGACTCTTCCCAACGACTACCGGGTTGAGATGAATGACACCTGGCGGTGGGGAGAAATAGAACAGTTGGAATTTTTTATACAGATGTTTAAGCAGCTAAAAATAGATGCCGCCGGCAACATAATATGCGCTAATTTTGATGCGCTGGTTGATCAGTATATTATAGCGGTCAGCAAGATAACAAGGCAGGATCTGGAAGAAGTGGGTTTTAGCTGCGCCATGTTTCAGGCGGCCATCGGCCAGTTAACTGATCAACAGCGGAATGACCTGATTGAAATTCTCAAAAAGCTGGGCACGGTAGAAGGCGCAGGCATTTATGGCTATGTTTATCTGGAGAAGGTTTCTCAGGCCGATCCGGAACCAAACCACGCCGGTTCGGAGATAAAAGCGGAAATCAATAACCAGGTGGTTGCTTCCGCCATATCAGCAAGCAACGGCTACTACACCCTGAGCGGGCTGCCTGCAGGCGCATGCCAGATATCCTTTGACAAAGCCGACTGGAGTTGGAAAGAAGTAGATACGCCGGTCAGCCTTGGCCAGGATGAGGTCAAACAAATGGCGCCGGTCACTCTGAGACTGGGAGACATGAACTCAGACAAGGCAATTAATATCCTGGATCTGCTCTGGATGGCTTCAAAAATGGGTCCTGTCAGCGGCGAATCACTATGGGCCGACGTGAATAAAGACAGCCAGGTAAATATTCTCGACCTGTTGAGGGTAGCCCAGAATATTGGAATGTGACAATAAGTTTTAAAAAATAGATTACTAAAAATTTTATGACTGGGGGAGTGCAGAAAAAAACTTAACTGGCGGTTTACTAATAAAAGGTTTTGGAAGGAAATTATCTTAGTTTTTTTAGAAGGAAATAAACTTTGTAAAGGAGGATAACATGCTTAACAGGAAGATCTCCATTTTGTTTATCGCCCTGTTGCTGGGAATGCTTTGTGTTGCAATTCCTGCCTGGGCTGCTGTCCCTTCCATCGGCCCTCAGGCGCCTGCTGCGGTGAATGTGGGTGACCAGTTCACCGTAGACATAGTCTTGAATAATGCGACCGCTGTAATGGGCACGCAGTTCAACCTGCAGTTTAACCCATCATTGCTGCGGGCTGATCAGGTGACCGATGGAAATATTTTTACAAGTCCTTTTCCTGTTCAAAATGAAATTAATAATACAACCGGCAATATTAACTATGCTTCGATAGCGCTGGTACCTGCAAATGCATATACGGGAAGTGGCGGCACGGCGGCAGTAATTACATTTACAGCATTAGCCGCCGGCACGGCAAACCTTTCTTTTGTGCCTGGTTCAACTCTCCTGGGAGGAGAAGGCGGAGCCAGCATTAGTCATACGACGACAGAGGACACAATCACTATAAACGGCGCGGTAGTGCCAAAGCCTGTTATCACGCCGGTTCAGCCCTTAAATGGAGCGACGAACGTAGCTCTTAACGCTCCAGTGCAGGCAATTTCTAATATGGATGTAACAGTAGTCAACCTTGCCGGAGTCACAATCAAGGACGCGGGTAACAACCCGGTGGCAGGCGTGAGCGCCACCCTGGGTGTGGACAACAAGACTCTGACCATTGCTCATAACGCGTTTAATTACAGCACGACATATACTGTAACCATTCCTGCCGGAGCGGTCATTAATGGCGGCCAGACAAATGATCAGACCACCTGGTCTTTTACCACCTTAGCGGCGCCTCCGCCGGAAAAGCCTGTTCTCACGCCGGTTCAGCCCCTTAATGGAGCGACGAACGTAGCTCTTAACGCTCCAGTGCAGGCAACTTCTAATATGGATGTAACAGTCGGCAATCTTGACGGAGTCACAATCAAGGATGCGGGTAGCAACCCGGTGGCAGGCGTGAACGCCACCCTTGGGGGAGACAGCAGGACACTGACCATTGCGCATAACGCGTTTGCCTATAGCACGACATATACTGTCACCATTCCTGCCGGAGCGGTCATTAATGGCGGCCAGACAAATGATCAGACCACCTGGTCTTTTACCACCTTAGCGGCGCCTCCGCCGCAGCAGCTGAATGTAACAGTCAACCTGACCGGCGCCTATATCAGCCCGGACCGGCCCCTGATGATTGACGGATCAGCCGACAGGGGAGGAACACCAGAAGCCGTCAACTGGTCGGTAGTCATCAAAAATTCAGGAGGCAATACTGTAGCCACATATACTCCTGAAAGCGACTCCAGCTTTATTCAGTTATACACACCTGCGATTGACCTGCCGGTAGTGGCTGATTACACTGTGCAGGTAACAGCTACGCCCGGTGTAGGAGATCCGGTAATAGTGGAAGGAACTTTCCATATCTATAATTTCCCGTTAAAATTTTCCGCCCCTCAGATTACCGGCAGCGGTAGCACTAGGACGGTGACGGCAATACTAACCAACCTCACAAACATCAATTACGACTCGATGGTGGTAGGCTGTCAGGTCACAAAAACAAGACCAGATGGGGTTATCGAAGTAAAGAGCTTTACTAGCAAAACAGAGAATATTGCTGCAGGCGGGGTTGCGAATATCAGTTTTGATATTAATGCTCCCACGGAGACAGGAACCTATAAGGTTGAGCTATTTGTCTTAAAACAAGATCCTAATGCCACGTATTCAACATTTGCTGAGCAGGTTGTAGCGGACCTGGTAATTTAAAAAAAGTGAGGTGAGCATAAAAACGATGAGAGGATCCTTCAAAAAAATAATCTTGGCACTATGCCTTGCGGCAATTTTGCTGATTACCGGCGCTGGTATGTCTCTGGCGAGTGATGATTATGGGCAATTAATAAGTGATCTCGGCCCCTTCTTCGGGCAATTGCATAATCTAACCCCGGAACAGTTGGAACAGGCGGTAGAAATCAGCGATGCAATGGCGCAGAATTTCTTTAATTGCTTGAGTGATGAAGAAGAAGCAGCGTTAAAAGACACCTTGGATATAGATGAAAATACTTATTTAAATATTAAAATCGGTTTGGTTGACGATGTATCGGGCTATCTACCCAATAATCCCAGCGGCGGCGCTACTGGGTATCAAGGTTTCCTAAACGCCATTGATCCAGTCAGCCCCGACGAGGTATCCGACGAGGAATATTTGAACGGGCTTATCAATTGGCTTCACGATAATTCAATAAACCCGGAAACCTTAGCCCAGCTCAATTCAAAGGGGATCTCCTTTGATGAGTTTGTGATGTTTATGGTTAAGCTGTCTCAGATCCAGTTCGGACCCGGACTGGTAGTTACAGACGGTGTAAGAGATCAGTTTGATACCATTTTGGATTGGCTCGTTAGTGTAAGTGACGGCAACTTAACACGGGATGACCTGACAGCCTGCGGGCTGACGGTGGATTGCCTTTCCGCAATGTACGACCAGTTAACTCAGGATCAAAAGGATCAGCTGGAAGCTATTCTGAACACCATGGGGCTGATTGTCCAGCAACAAACAGAACCCGAAGTAGGAACTGATAATGGAGCTACCGATATCACCTGCAACAGCGCTACCTTAAACGGAAATATCATCAACGGGGCAGATTGCAACGAGCGCAAGTTCCAGTACCGCCAGCAAGGCGACCCGGATTGGATTGACGCGGGTGATGAGACAGGTACATTCGGGACGGGAGCTTTCAGCTTCGGACTGACCGGGCTTGATCCAGATACTACTTATGAATACAAGGCTATGGCGCACAACTCCGCCGGCTGGGGAGAAAGTCAAGTAGTAGACTTCACTACTCCACTCTGTATAGAACCGGAACCCCCCCTGGTGGAAAGTAACCAGCCTGCTGACGGCGCAACGGGTGTTGATGTAGACGCAGACACTGAGATAAGCGCTACTTTTGACAGGGATGTTACACTAAACGGCGGCGGCGTAGTGATTCGTGACGGGAGCGACATCCTGCAGGGTGTGACAGCGGCTCTGAACGGCCGGACCCTGAATATCAGCCATCCTGCCCTCCAGTTCGAGACTACTTACACGGTGACAATTCCTGATAATTGTGTACAGTCCGGCGGTGTGGGCAACGATGAGCATGAGTGGAGTTTCACAACCAAGCAGTCATCTGATGTCTATTGTTTGACCCTGGATCTTCAATATAATGATGGCAACGACACAGTAACTGCATCCGGAACCCTGACAAGAAGATACGGCGATGTTCCGGAAAGAGATGTGTCTGTTGCAATAGTGATAGAAAAAGGCGGAGATATCTTTGCCCTGGGGCAGATGTTAACAAACCAGAATGGAGAATATGAATTCGTTTTCTCCACAGCCGGCTTCGGGGCGGGAACATATACTGTGATGGTCACTGCAAATGCGGTCCAAGCACAGGGAAGCTTTACCATACCCGGCGGAGAAATAACCGCTCCTACCGTGACAACTGAGAACGCTGCCGATATCACCTGCAGCGGCGCAACCTTAAAAGGGAACATCACCAGCAACGGCGGCGCCGATTGCGACCAGCGCAAGTTTGTTTACCGCAGGCAAGGCGTAACAGAGTGGACGGACGCAGGCGTTGAGACAGGTACATTCGGGATAGGCGCATTCAGCTTTAACCTGACGGGGCTTGATTTAAACACTTCTTATGAATATAGTGCAATGGCTCACAACTCTGCAGGCTGGAGTGTAGTAACAAAAACATACTTTACCACTCTGGCAACCTGTCAGGTGATACCGCCGACTGTAACAACCAGCAGCGCCACCAATATCACCACTGGCGGCGCGACATTAAACGGTAATATCACCAATGTCGGCGGCGCCGATTGCGACCAGCGCAAGTTCGTTTACCGCAAGCAAGGCGTAACAGAGTGGACGGACGCGGGTGTTGAGACACCAGGTCCATACGGATCTGGCGCTTTCAGTTTCGCTCTCACCGGTCTTACGTCAAACACTCCTTATGAATACAAGGCAATGGCACATAACTCCGCCGGCTGGGGCGAAGGACAGGTCGTAGCCTTTACCACTACCAAATCAGGCGGTGGTGGTGGTGGTGGCGGCGGCGGAAGCTCGTGCGAACTGAATGTCGATACATACGTGCCTGCGGCAAACGCTGAAAACGTTGCCATCGACGCTGTTGTGAAGGTTACCTTCAAACAAAATATCGCGGCCGTAGATCTGACCAAGTTAAGCGTTAAAGATGCTCAGAACAATGTTGTGAGCGGAGTAAAGGCAACTGTTGATGGAAAGGTCTTAACCATTGCTCACGACAACTTTAACTTTAATACCAAATATACCATTAGCATTCCGTATGGAACTGTAAAACGGGCAGACTGCTCAGCTCAAAACGCCAGCCTCAACTGGAGCTTTACAACTGCGGCAGAAGAAAAGAAAGGCTGTGCATATACCGATGTTCCGGAAAGCTACTGGGCATCAGGAGTAATCAAGGAACTGTGCGAAAAAGGCATTCTTAACGGATATCCGGACGGCACGTTCAGGCCTAGAAATGATATCACGAGAGCTGAGTTCACCAAGATAATCGCTGTTGCGCTCGGACTTGCCGAAGAGAATCCTGCCACGCCAACATTCAAAGACGTATCTCCGAACGATTGGTACTATGGCGTGATTGAAGCGGCAGCCAAGGCAAATCTGGTGAAAGGCTATGGAAAGGGACTATTCAAACCAAACGCGAAAATCACCAGAGAAGAAATTGCGGCCATTTTAATAAGGGCTTTGGGCAAGGCAGACGAAGCCGCTGCAAACGCCAGTGCAGTAACAGCCTTTAAAGACGATCATAACATTTCTGCCTGGGCGAGAGGTTCGGTTGCTGTGGCCGTTAAAGAAGGGATTATCAAAGGTTATCCCAACGGTACTTTCGGCCCCGGGAAAAACGCTATCAGGGCTGAAGTATGCGCCATGGTCTCCCGTATGCTGGCAAAGCTCTAGTCTAACGAAAGTTAGCAGGTAAAATGTCTGATAACCAGGCAATTTGAAAGTTGGAAAGGTGTCCCGTCTTAAAAGGCGGGGCGCCTCTTTTATAATAGGCCAACTTTTAATTGTTAAGGCAGGTGTCCTATTTTAAAAAAGCGGGGTGTAAAAAATGACACGCAAAATAAAACTAAACAACTACAATATTTTCGTTTTGCTGGTGTTTTTCTTTATGTCTTTTTTTGTTTTATTCAGCTCGGAAAAGGCGCAGGCCACGATCATAAAAAAAGACCTGGGGACTTTGGCCGCGGAAGCACAGATTATTATGACCGGTGAAGTTACAGCTATTCAATCCGGATGGGAAGACAAGAAAATTTATACTTATGTCACTGTTTCAAAAGAGGAACTATTTAAAGGGGCAGGGGATGAGAAAGTTATTATAAAAGTTCCAGGGGGAACAGTAGGGGAAATAACCTGCCGGGTATCTGATACGCCTGTATTTCAAAAAGGAGAAGAAATATTAGCCTTTTTAAAAGCCAGTGGTAAATATTACGAGCTTGCCGGCGCCAGACAAGGGAAATACACAGTACAAAAAGATAAAATAGTGGGTTTAAATGTGACAGTCAAAGACATTTCTGCTTTGATCTCAGACAAAATAGAGGAAAAACAGAAGGTTAAAAAAGAAGAAACAGTAACGGAACAGGTATATACTACGCGGCAATCTTTTCCTCTATCTCAAAACGGGAGGTCTTTTATTTCAAACAATGTTCAGCCTGAAAAGCAGGATTCTGCCTTGTCCGGAAGCAGCAGCGCCAGCCAGCCCTACTGGACAACAATACTGGATGAAGGCTTTGAATCAGACTGGCCTGCGGATCCGAAATGGGATCTTTATGGGGCGCCTGATTGCTCTTATACCTGGGGTAAAGAAAGCTATCAACCATATACCGGCAGCTACAGCGCCTGGTGCGCAGGAACATGCCAGGACGTTTGCGGTGACCTTAACCCGGCCGTTGACAATTACCAGAATAATATGGATGCCTGGATGGTTTACGGGCCGTTTGATTTAAGCGACGCCACCAGCGCCAGGATGACCTTTGATAACTGGACAAAATCTGCAGAAGAAGGCTACGATCAAGACGGAAATCCTTACGAAAGTTTTTATTATGGCTACTCAGTAGACAATGTAGATTTTTACGGTTATTACCGTCCTGGAGACTGGACTCCCTGGCGCCAGGAATATTTACCCCTGGACGAAGTATGCGGGCAGTCCCAGGTATGGGTTGGTTTCTGTTTTTACAGTGACGAAACTAATAATGACAAAGGTACTTTCGTTGATAATGTATTAGTTGAAAAATATAGTGGGCCGCTTCCGGAAATAACCGGTGTTTCACCTGATTCCGGGCGGGCCGTGGCTAAAGACTTAACTACTTATGAAGCTGCCGAAGACAGCACAGAGGTAACCATCAGCGGCAGCAGCTTCGGTTCCTCCCAGGGAGATGTGGCGTTCTGGGCCGGCCAGGGAAACATTATATTTACTTATGCCACTATAAAATCGTGGAGCGATGACCAGATTAGCTGCCTTGTGCCCGGAGGGGCAAGCAGCTATAATGCAGATGATGGAGCAGGAAATCTCTATGTTATTACAAGTGACAATCTCGTAAGTAACCCGTCTTTGTTCAGGGTTACATTCTCCTGCATGGGAGGAACAGTGCCCGGGAATAAACTGACCTATAAAGTTAACGCAAACACGGCGGACTGCGCGGGAGAAGAAAATTCGATTAAGGCAGCCGCAAACACCTGGAATAGCGCAGGGTCGAAATTTCTATTCAAGTACGGCGGAGCTACGAATAAAACAACTACAGGCATAGATTCGGAAAATTCTGTTATATGGGTAAATATAGGATATACAGATTGGCTGGCCCAAACCTGGACTCACTTTAATACCGCCCATCCGAATAATATTCTGGAGAGTGATACGGAATTAAGCGATTATTACAACTGGAGCACAGCTGTTAACCCACCCGGGCAGTATGACACACAGGAAATCACCACACATGAGTTTGGTCATGCTTTTGGATTGCTTGACCTTTACGGAACTGAAGACAGAGAAAAAACAATGTACGGATATTGCGCCACCGGCGAGTCAAGAGCAAGAACATTGGAACCTGACGATATTGCCGGGATAAGATATCTTTATGGACTGGTCGGGGATATGAACCAGGACGGTTCTATAAATATTTTGGACCTTTTATGGATGGCAAGTGTGATGGGTCCGGTGACTCCTCAATCCCAAATTGCAGATGTAAATTATGACGGGGTTGTTAACATTCTGGATCTGCTCCGGGTGGCCTCCAACATTGGTGTACAGCAATAGGGGAAGCAAGGGGGAAGCAAGGGGACGTACTTTTTGCTTCCTCGTTAGCGAAGCTGACTATGGGATAGGAAAAAAATACACAAGATTCGTTCCCCTGTATTTATAGAAGGCGATTATTAAGCACGTAGGCAGTTGACCTCCCTAAAGCAAGATTAATTTCAGGATAGTTAATCATTAAGTTAATTATTGTATTGTACTAAACATTTTTATAACAAACAGAGGAAAAAACTTGTTTTACAGAAAGATAAGCAGCAGTTTGCCGATCAGGGTATTTTTGTGCCTGACATTAGTTTTACTAACCTGTTTTCCAATAAGAGCTGAGTACGGTACGTTTGCTGACGCGTACCCGGGCTTGAAAAATTCATATGTGTTGTTTTTTAACCAGCTTAAAGATGAAATAGTTACACAAGGTACTCCCGAGGAGGAATTGCCGGCAGATTTTAAGCCGCTGTACGAATCGATAAAACAATTATACTTCGGCACGGATAATAATTCCGGCACAGTGACTGACGAAAACGGCAACCCCCTAGCCAACGCCTACGTCCGGGCAGAATACGGGGCCGGCGGCGGTGGTGTCGGGACGAGGACGGATGAGAACGGCAGCTATATCATTAGAGGTTTGCCAACCCAGAGATACAGGGTAGGCATAGGTTGCACAGAGGGCTGGTACACCCATCATTACACAGCAGAAACCCCTAAACCGGCCAAATTCGGGATGATAAAGAGGGCTCTTGTTTTTAAGCCGGTAGTGATAACAGCCTTGCGATGAATTTACGGATCATCTTGTTCTGAAAACCCCGGATGTTAAACTCTCCCCTGGCCAGGACATAGAGACTGTAAATGTTCTTTTTCATCGGTGCGACCTTGTTATCCCTGCTCACGTCAAGATGTTGAACTTTACGCATACGCCTGAACACCGGAGACATCATTGGTGGTTGTTTCGATCCGGAGCACGATTCCGAATTTGTCGTACATCTTGATGGAGACCTTGCCCATCATATTTGAGGGATGTCTTGCCGGTGGTCTTATCGTGCCAGGGTTTGTAGCTCGTGCATTTCTCCATTGCCGAGAAGATGTGAACCAGGCCGGGCTCAGTCCCCCGTTTTGACAGGCGGGCGGACTTTAATGCGGACGGCGTAATTGACATAGACGACCTGGCCTTTTTAAGGTGGAACTACGATCAGGAAGGCTGCGGGGGAAGAATAGTAAGACAGGCGCTGGCTGGGGAGAGCCCGGATGTCTCTTTGAGGTTGCCCCCGCCGCTGCCTTTGAAGCGCCCGCCTGTGCCGTTGTTTCGCTCAACCCCGGCAAACCAGGGCAGATTAACAAAAACAGATGTTCCCCCTGGATTTGAGGACTACAGCTTATGAGGGGACGCCGGAAGAGGCAGTGCTGACGCATGAATCGAAGACATGGAGGCAAAAACCTTGCCTTAAAGCAAACAACCTGTTAAAATATGAGCACCAACACAAAAACAGGAGGCGGTACTGATGAGCCTGCCGGTAAGAGAAATTGAAATTCCTCCCAAAGAAGTTTATACCTATGCGGATTATGCCCTGCTGCCTGAAGGCGCTCCTTATCAACTGATCGGAGGTAAACTGGTAATGACCCCTGCTCCAACCACTTACCATCAAATCATTTCGATGCGCTTAGAATTAAAGTTTGCTAACTTTGTGAACGAGAAGAATTTAGGCTTGGTCCTTGATGCTCCTGTAGATGTATACTTTGGAGAAAAAGAAACCTACCAGCCGGATATTATTTTTATTGCTCGAGACAGGTTCCATATCATAGAGCCGGCCAGGATAAATGGCGCTCCTGATCTGGTAGTTGAGATTTTATCTCCCTCCACCGGCTATTACGATTTGAAGAAAAAGGCCAGGACCTACGCCAGGCACGGGGTGAAAGAATACTGGGTTGCAGATCCGGAAGACAAGAGCATCGAAGTATACAAGGGTCAGGAGGAAAAATTCGTACTCGACCAGCGGGTTGAGGAAAAGGGCAAGGTTAAATCGCTTGTTCTGGACGGGCTGGAGGTAGAAATAAGGGATATTTTTGCTCCGGTATAAAACTCATTTTAGATTTTGGTTTTAATGAGCGAATTAAGGGAAGCCATCATATTTTTACAAAATTAATTTGTTTTTATGGTGATGTGTAGTTTTCAGTAAAGTCATGGCGACAAGGGAAACGATTGGAGGTAGATGTTTCAAATATAAATCGGGAGATCGTGAAAGCTATCCGCCGCTGTGATTTCGTAGGCGGTATACCCGAAAACCCATCTCTCCCGGTAGCTGTCTTAAGCCCCAATTGGCTTTTAGGATCGGAAAAACGGCGCTGGCAGCCGCAAGTTCCCTCGCACCGGCAGAGCTTTTTCCCGTAAGGCCGGCCTCCGGTGGCGTAAAGGGAACCGTCTCCTTTTTTTCGTAAATTTATTTTTCGCAGGCCAACGCCTTCCTATAAGGGCGCGGCCGCTGGTTATGCCGGATTTTACCTTTACAGCGATAGCCCCTGCGGCCGGCGGAAAATTTCTGTTCCCGGAGCGTTGAATCCGGGCAGCAGGGGCGAGGCGAGGGAATCCTCCGGCCCGTATACCCCGGCCAGCAGCCAGCCTTTTTCGCCGGCGCTGAACACCTCCACCGTTTCGGCTACGGGATCCGCCACCCAGTACTCCCTGACCCCGTAGCGCAGGTACAGCCTGCTTTTCCGCAGCCGGTCGCGTCGCCCCGAGGTGGGCGAGAGCACTTCCGCCACCAGGTCCGGCATCCCTTTTAAGCAGTTTTCCGTAAGCAGGGGAAAACGCTCCCGCGAAAGGTAGAGCACGTCCGGCTGCAAAACTACGTCGTCGGCCGGCACAACGTCAAAAGGCGCAAATAATACGAGACCCAGGTCGTTCTTTTCCACGTAAGCGCGCAAAAGCGCTTCGATATTGGCCGCCATGTACTGATGCGAAAATCCCGGCGAAGGCGTCAAGGCCAGTTCTCCCTCCAGCAGTTCGTAACGCTGCCCGTCGTCGATTTTTAAATAATCAGCGTAAGTTAAATTCTTCCGGGCGGACGGTTCGCGGGTAACTGCCGTTTCCAGCACCGCAAATCACCCTTTCTTTAAAATTTACCATTTGTCTTGACTATGTTTATTATAAATGCCCCAAGAAAAAATTGCAATTCGGCCGTTAGTTATTTACGCCCATACTTCTCCTAAATCCAGGGTTAAGCCCGGGAAAAGGGCTGGCTGCGCCATTACCCGTCCCTGGCAGCGTTCTGCGAGCTGAAAGATCTGCCCCTCACGGCGGTATTCCTCCATGACTTCTGCTTCCGAAGAGAAGCAAGGGGACGTTCTTTTTGCTTCCTGCTTTAAGAACGGGTTGTACTTCAAGAAACATTGACAACTTAAGGGGGGTATAATAAAATTTCATTAATGCAAAAATAGCGGAAGCTATAATCCACACAGGCTTTTGGTTGTGGAGAAAGGGCGACGGTGAAGAAATCAAAGGCCGGTGTCAAGTGACCGGCTTTTTCATATAAAAGAATTTTTTAATGGCAAGGGGTGAAAAAATGCCTGATATTTCTGGCTTTGATCAGATTTATAACGGAGCTGTCAGCGCGGGCAGGTTTCCTGAAAAGTTATTTCTGGAGGCCCGTCAAGGGGCAGTTGCCGCCCTGGATCTGGCTGAAGAAGTTCTTGGGCAGGCCATTGGCGAATATGGCATTGATCATCCGGTAGGTTTTCCCGATACCGCCTATTTCCTGCCTGTTATCCACAGCTTAAGCGGCGAGAATATCGGCACACTTGGCGGCTGTCTGCCCCTGCTCGGCCGTGAGCGGCTTGTCCTGCGCGGTGATCTGACTTTTGTCAACGCAAGGCGGTGGGGAGAGACAACCTGGTATGCCGCGGAGATTATTGAGGCGGTAAGGTATCTGAGACAAATACCGGAAACCCCGCTGCATACCCCTCCATGGACGGGCTTTATAGGCGACCCAGTGGTTCGCGCCTGCGGAGTTAAAATGGTTGACTGGACCATTCCCGGTGAGGCCATAATCTTCGGCCGGGCCAGGGACAGCCGGGCGGTCGCCGGGGTTGTCCGGAAGCTGAGGGAAGCCGGTTTAATGATTTTTTTGTGCGACGAAGTGTGCGATCAGCTTCTTTCTGAGGGAGTCAAGCTGGGCGCGGAATTCATGGCTTACCCGCTGGGCAGTTTTACGCAGCTTGTACACGCGGCTAACTTTGCTCTTCGGGCGGGGATGATGTTCGGCAGGGTCCCGGCCGGGCAAAAAGACGCCCAGCGTGATTATCAGCGCAGGAGGATCAGGGCTTTCGCACTATACCTGGGCGCGCATGACCCGGTAAAAACCGCCGCAGCCATGGGCGCAATCAACATAGGCATTCCGGTTGTTACAGATCAGGCTTTGCCGGAGGACGGGCAGATACCGGAATGGTTTATTTCGGCGCCCGATTATGATAAAATGTTACAAACCTGCCTGGAACTGCGCGGCATTAAAATCGCTACGGTTGGTGTGGATGCCCCGATTTTGGTCGGGCACACCTTCGAGGGTGAAAGTATCCGCCGTAAAGACGCTCAGGTAGAGTTCGGCGGAGGCAGGACACCTGGTTTTGAGCTGGTCAGGATGGTTGGGGAAGCAGGAGGTTTTATTGACGGCCGGGTTGAGCTTACCGGGCCGGATATTGACGGTATAAAACCGGGAAGCGCGCTGCCTCTTGGCATTGTGGTTGATGTATTCGGCAGAAAAATGCAGGAGGACTTCGAGCCTGTCCTGGAACGGCGTATTCACTACTACATTAATTACGGCGAAGGTTTATGGCATGTAGCTCAGCGCGACCTGAACTGGGTCCGCATCAGCTCTGATGCTTATAAAAAAGGATTTCGCTTAAAACACCTGGGCAATATCCTGATCGCCAGGCTGAAGGCCGAATTTCCCGCCATAGTTGACCGCGTTAAAGTGTCTATCTATACCGAAGAGAAAAAAGTCCTTGAACTGCGTGAAACCGCACGGGATTATTATAAAAAGAGGGACGAGCGCCTGAGGATACTCAGTGACGATACAGTCGACACATTTTTTTCGTGCCTGCTCTGCCAGTCATTCGCCCCGACCCATGTTTGCATTATCTCGCCCGAACGGGCGGGGCTGTGCGGGGCTGTTAGCTGGCTGGACGCCAGGGCGGCTTGTGAGATCAATCCTTTCGGAGTCAACCAGCCTGTCCGGAAAGATGGTTTAATTGACGAAAAGAAGGGGCAATGGGAATCATTTAATGATTTTGTCTATAAAAACTCCCAGCACACCATTAAAAATGTAAACCTCTATACAGTTATGGAGTACCCGCACACTTCCTGCGGCTGTTTTGAATGCATTTTAGGTATTGTTCCGGAATGCAACGGTCTGATGGTTGTCAACCGGGAGCATACCGGCCCGACACCGACAGGAATGAGCTTTTCCACTTTAGCCGGCTTGATCGGCGGCGGAGTTCAGGCGCCGGGTTTTATGGGGATCAGCAAGTCGTACCTGTTCTCAAGAAAGTTCGTATCCGGCGACGGCGGGTTGGCCAGGCTGGTCTGGATGCCCCTGGCTCTAAAAGAACAGCTGCTGCCGGCTCTAACGGAGGCTGCCCTGAACGCCGGACTTTCAGAAGGGTTTCTTGATCAAATAGCGGACGAGACGATCAGCACAGAGAGCATGGAAATTCTAAAATTCATGGAAGAAAAAAAACACCCCGCCCTGAACATGGAATCTTTAATCTGATTTAACATCTTTAAAGGAGACATACCCTTGACTGGTTTGGATATTTTTAAACTGCTGCCCAAGACAAACTGTAAAAAATGCGGCCAGGCGACGTGCCTTGCCTTTGCCATGGCGCTGGCCAACGCCAAGGCTGATCTCGGGCAGTGCCCGGACTTAAGCGATAGGGCAAGGGAGACACTGGAAGCGGCCTCGGCGCCGCAAATAGCCCTTGTCAAAATCGGAGTTGGGAATGGTGAGGTCCAGGCCGGTAATGAAACCGTCCTTTTCCGTCATGATAAGTGTTTTGTCAATCCCGCGCCTCTTGCTGTTGTGGTTTCAGACAAGAGCGAAGATCCGGCTATCGAAACTTTGAAGGCAAATAAACTGGTTTTCGATCGTCTTGGACAGATGCACGGAATAAACATGGTGGCGGTCCAAAATGATTCCGGGGATCCTGAGGTCTTTTCCTGGGCAGTAAAGATTATATCGCAAGGAACCAATTTTCCTTTAATTCTGATCAGCGAGGATCCTTTGGCGATAGAAAAAGCGCTTGAGATAACCGGCGCAAAAAAACCGCTTGTCTATGCGGCGACAGAGGAAAACTATCCGGCTATGACAGAACTGGCCGGGAAATATAACGTCCCCCTGGCCGTGAAAGGAAGAAGTTTGGATCATTTGGCCGGTTTGGCCGAAAAGGTGGCTGCGCTTGGGCACAGGCAGCTGGTTCTTGATTCGGGGGCTCGAAGCGTCAGGCAGGTTCTCGCCGATCAGACACAAATCAGGCGCCAGGCTTTGAGGAGGTTCCGGCCTTTCGGATACCCCACCATTGCCTTTGCCGTCAACAGCCGGGACCCTTTGCAGGCAGTTGTTGAAGCGGGTGTTTACATAGCGAAATACGCGGGAATAGTTGTTCTTCCCAGCGCTGATCCGGAGGTTGTTCTTCCCCTGGTTACCCTTCGCTTGAACATATTTGCCGACCCGCAAAAACCTGCCGCTGTTGACTCCAGGATTTATGAAATCGGTTCCCCGGGAAATTCGGCGCCGGTTCTGGTAACATCAAATTTTTCACTTACCTATTTCTGCGTCGCCTCGGATGTGGAGGCGTCCCGCGTGCCTGCGTATATCCTGCCTGTTGATACCGACGGCGTTTCCGTTCTTACGGGCTGGGCCGCAGGCAAGTTTACACCCGAGAAAATTACTGCAATGCTTAAGGAATCAGGAATTGAGGATAAAGTTACCCACCGCAGGGTGATTATACCCGGCGGTGTCGCCGTTTTAAGCGGTAAATTACAGGATCTTTCCGGCTGGGAAGTGATAGTTGGTCCTGTAGAGTCGTCCGGCATACCGGCTTTTCTAAAACGGCGCTGGATAGCTTAAAAAGGCGTAGGCGAAAAAGGTGACCTGTGAATTGGGAGATCCTTTGGTTAGAAATGTAAAAATCATCCCCTGGGGAAAGACAGTGGCCATACCTAACGGCGAGAACCTTCTTCAGGCGATAGCGGAAGCGGAAATACCTGTACGCGCCGCCTGCGGGGGAGAAGGCGCCTGCGGAAGGTGCAAGGTTTTACTTAGGGAAGGAAGGGTCAGGCCGGGATTGCCGGGCGGACTTACCGGGGAAGAGTTAGCCTGTGGGTTTGTTCTGGCCTGTCAGAGCGTTCCGGTAGAAGACGTGGTCATCGAAATACCGGAAAGTTCTCTGGTGGACCTGCGCCGGATCGTTTTGTCGGAGCCCGGCCGGGGCATCGATCCCTCCGGGCCGCTCTACAGGAAAATAAAATTAAAACTTCGGCAGCCGTCGCTGGATGATCCCAAAGACGACCTGGGGAGGCTGCTTGATGAATTGCGTTTTCATCTGGGAGATAGCCGGATAAACGCAGGCCTGGGCGTTGTTCGTACTTTGCCGGGCATATTGCGGGAATCAGGTTGGATTGTAAACGTTTCCCTGGCCGAGGCCGGCGGGGAAATATATATAGAACAGGTTGAACCAGTGTCTGATTCAAAATATTACGGCCTGGCCGTTGATATAGGCACGACTACTATCGCAGCCTGCCTGGCAGATCTCGAAAACGGCCGGCAGGTGGCCGCAAGAGGCGCTTATAATAAGCAATCTGTTTATGGCGAAGATGTTATTTCAAGGATAATTTATGCCGGAGAGCATAAAGACGGCCTGGGAGAACTTCAGGGCGCCGTGACGGGGACTATCAACGGGTTGGTTTCCGGCATGCTAAATGATTATAAGATCGACCCCGGTGACGTCAGGGCAGCGGTTTGCGCCGGCAATACCACCATGACCCACCTGTTTCTGGGCCTTGATCCAGCATATATCCGCCTGGAGCCGTATGTGCCGGCTGCCAATAATCCGCCTCCGGGCCGGGCCGGGGAAATCGGCCTTAAAATAAACCCCAACGCGCGGGTGCATTGTCTTCCCGGGGTTTCCAGCTACATCGGGGGCGACATCACGGCGGGTGTGCTTGTTACGGGCATGGCCGAGGCGGAGGAGACCGCTCTTTTTATAGATGTGGGAACTAATGGGGAGATGGTTTTGGGAAACAGGGAGTGGCTGGTTGCCTGCTCCTGTTCCGCAGGGCCGGCTTTTGAGGGCAACGGAATAAGATACGGCATGCCGGCTGCCGAAGGCGCTATTGAGCGTGTTTTTATATCAGAAAAAGGTTCCCGGGCGGAGTGCCGGACAGTCGGCAATGCGCCGCCCGCGGGGATTTGCGGTTCCGGCCTGATTGACTGCCTGGCCTGTTTTTACAGGGAAGGCGTTATTGACCGGGCAGGCAAATTTATTTTAAAAACTGAAAACCACCGGTTCAGGGAAGGGGACGAAGGCCTGGAGTTTATTTTAGCCAGCGGGTTGAATAACCGGGAAATAACTATTTCAGAAACAGAAGTCAAAAACCTGATCAGGTCAAAAGCGGCAATATTTGCCGGAATACGGTCAATGCTGAAAACAGTCGGCCTGCCGGTTGAAGCAATCGAAAGGATCTACCTTGCCGGAGGCTTCGGGCGATTCTTAAATATCAGGCAGGCGGTTGCAATAGGAATGCTGCCCGACCTGCCGGAAGACAGATATGCCTACCTTGGCAACAGTTCCCTTAAAGGGGCTGTCCAGGTATTGCTTTCAAAATCAGCCCGGAGGAAGCTTGAGGAACTCTCGGGAAAAATAACATATTTGGAACTGGCCGCGGAAAAAACTTTTTATGATGAGTTTATTTCAGCCCTTTTTCTTCCGCACACGGATTTAAACTTGTTTCCGTCTGTAAATTTCAAGGATAAGAGGCGAACATGAGCACGCTCAGCAGCTGACCTTCTAATGTAAGTTAATTTTCGGGATAGGAGCAAGGATATGTCATTTACGATAGCTGTCGCAGGAAAGGGAGGAACGGGCAAAACAACGCTTGCCGCGCTCTTGATCAGGCAATTAATCAAATCCGGCAGGAAACCTGTCCTGGCGGCGGATGCTGACGCCAATGCAAATCTGAATGAGGCTCTAGGCATCAAGGTTAGCGATCAGACAATTTCTTCGAAAATACCCAGGATCAACAGCAGTCTCGAACCGCTGCCGGCAGGCATGACCAGGGAGCGTTATCTTGCCTACTGTGTCCACCAATCCCTGGCCGAGGGGGATGACTTTGACCTGCTGGTTATGGGCGGGCCACAGGGACAGGGATGCTACTGCTATGTCAATAACCTCCTGCGGAACTTTATACAGCAGCTAAGCTCAAATTATCCTTATATAGTTATGGATAACGAGGCCGGTATGGAGCATTTAAGCAGGCAGACCACGGACAATGTGGATATTCTGTTCATTACAAGCGATGCGACAGTCAGGGGCATCCGGTCGGCGAAAAGGATCAAAGAGCTTGTGGTGAACTTGAACCTCGCCGTCAGGAATATGTACCTTATAATCAACAGAGTCGCCGGGGATTTTGGGGAACTGCTGAAAGAAGAGATTGCCAAAACCGGCCTGAAGCTGATCGGAACGATTCCCGAAGATGAACAGGTTATTGATTTTGATCTTGTAGGCAGACCGATCTTTGAGCTGCCTGACGAATCGCCTGTCGTCAGGGCTGTATCAGAGATTATGTCCAAAACTAAAATTATTGAAGAACCCTGATAATTTGTAAAACAGGAGAATGAATGTGGCTGTAAATATTATAAAAGAAAAATACAGTAACAGGATCAACGAAGTGGTTATCGGCACAGGCCTGAACGCGGTAAAAGCTGGCGGTGACTATACGCTGCCTTTCCTTCTTTTTGAAGGTGAGATGCCGAACAGGCCGCTGGCTGCCCTGGAGGTTTGGGACATTGAGCCAAAACAATGGCCTGAAATACTGACTTCTGAATTTGAGGGTGTTATGAACGATCCGGCGGCCTGGGCAGGGAAGTGCGAGGAACACGGCGCGGATTTAATCTGCCTTACTCTGGCTGGCTCTCACCCCGATAACCTGGACAGCAGTCCTGCCCAATGCGCTGAAACGGCCAGGGCCGTTGCCGATGCTGTGAAAGTTCCGCTGATTATCATGGGCTGCGGAGTGGAAGAAAAGGATGTTCAGGTTATTGGCGAAGTCTGCAAGGTTTTGGAGGGAAGAAACTGCCTGGTCGGGTGCGCCAAGCAGGATAATTACAAAACAATAACCGCCTCCTGTATAGTTCACGGACATAGCCTGATTGCTTCAAACCCCCTGGATATAAACATCGCTAAACAGCTTAATATCCTGGTTACCGAGATGGGCCTGCCTTCAAACCGTATTGTCATAGACCCTCTTGTGGGATCATTGGGCTACGGGCTGGAGTACGCCTACTCAATCATGGAAAGAATCAGGATCAGCGGGTTGTCCGGGGATAAAATGCTGGCCATGCCCATGTTCTGCCAGATCGGGCAGGAAGTCTGGAAGACCAAAGAGGCCAACAGTCCGTTTGAAGAAACGCCTGAATGGGGTGATCAAGCCAGGCGTGCGGTCATGTGGGAAGTTGTCACGGCGGCAACGATGGCTCAGGCAGGGGGTTCTATTATGGTCATGAGGCACCCCGGGTCTTTAAAACAGTTTCTTGTTCACATGAAAAACCTGATGGAAGAATAGATTATGGCTGTGATAATCTGATAAGCATAGGGAAGGGGGCTGCGTTCTTGATTTTAATTGGCGAGCGCATTAACGGTATGTTTGGAGATATTCGGGAGGCTGTTCTAAGCAGAGACCCGGAGCCGGTTAGACATTGGGCCTTGCGCCAGTACCGGCGGCGGGCTGATTACCTTGATATCAGCACGGGCCCTTTACTGGAAGCCAAGGATCAGCCTGAGGCAATGGCATGGCTGGTCAGGACTGCTCAGGATACTGCCGATCTTCCCTGCTGCCTCGATTCCACCAACCCGGAAGCGATTGAGGCAGGGCTAGAGGCTCACAGGGGGAAAGCGCTGATCAACTCTACGACAGCCGACCAGTGGAAGATAGATATCTTTTTACCCATGGCTTTAAAGTATAAAGCGGCGCTAATCGGTCTGGCCATGAACGAGAAAGGCGTTCCAAAAAGCGCCGGAGACAGGGCTGCCCTGGCCATGGAAATAATCGTCAACGCCGATGCCAGCGGTTTCCCCATGGAAGACCTGTATCTCGATCCGCTTGTCCTGCCCTGCAATGTCGGGCAGGAACACTGTCCCGAGGTAATCGAGGCAATCCGCTGGATCAAAACGCTTGCTGATCCGCCGCCGCGTACGGCATTGGGTTTGAGCAATGTATCCCAGAGATGCGCCGAACGAGGCCTGCTCAACCGCACATTTATGGTTATGTGTATGGCGGCGGGGCTGGATGCGGCTATCGTTAATCTTGACGATGATGAACTGCTCAAGGCAGTTGCCGCCTCCAAGGTCATTTTAAATAAGGAAATCTACTGTGACTCTTTTCTCGCAGCGTTTGGGAACCGGGACTAAATTAACATGAAAGTAGTGAGGGATGAAATGGAAACTCCAGGTGCAGCTAAGCTTAATAAAAAGATAGAAGACAGATCGGCCAGGGTGGGTATAATTGGACTTGGCTATGTGGGTTTACCGCTGGCGGCGACAATAGCCGAAGCCGGTTTTCATGTGCAGGGGTTTGATGTTCAAAGAAACCGCGTCGAGCTTGTCAACCAAGGGATTAACTACATAGGAGATGTTGTCGGCAGTAAAATGAAAAAACTGGTTGCCGGAGGATTCTTACAAGCCACGAGCGATCTCGGCGAACTCCGGAATGTAGAAATAATTGTCATTTGTGTGCCGACCCCGTTAGATAAGCACCTGCAGCCGGATTTACGCTACATAATCAATTCTACAAAGCAGGCCGCCAATAATATAGCCGAAGGTACACTTGTTATATTGGAAAGCACAACCTATCCGGGTACCACTGAGGAAGTTCTGCTGCCTATCCTGGAGGGGCGCTGGCAGGATGTGCCGGAGCTGCTGCGGGAGTTTCAGGAAACAGGGCCCTTGCCCAGAGAAATGAGTTGCGGCAGGGATTTTTTTCTTGCTTATTCACCGGAAAGAGTTGATCCCGGCAACCGGGAGTTTAAAACTGAAAATACTCCCAAGGTGGTGGGCGGCATAACTGAAGATTGCGCCAGGCTTGCTGCGCAATTTTATCTGGCTGTCTTAAAAGCTGCCGTATGGAGAGTTACTTCACCCAGGGTGGCGGAGATGGAAAAGCTCATGGAAAACATCTTCCGCCTGGTAAATATAGGACTGGTTAACGAGATGGCTATCCTTTGCAAAAAGATGAATATAGATATTTGGGAAGTAATCGAGGCTGCGAAAACAAAACCATATGGCTTCATGCCTTTTTATCCCGGACCCGGTTTGGGGGGGCACTGTATTCCTATCGATCCTTTTTATTTAACTTATAAAGCAAAAGAATTTGGCCTGGAGACCAGGCTTATTGAGGTTGCCGGGGAGATAAACCGGCAGATGCCGAAATATGTTGTCGACCAGTGCATGCATATTTTAAACTTTTCACAAATAGCCGTCAAAGGCGCCAGGGTGCTTTTAACAGGGATCGCCTACAAAGCGGACATTGACGACTGGCGGGAGTCGCCAGCCCTGGAAATCATGGAAAGGCTGATCAACCTGGGAGCAATTGTGGATTATCACGATCCGTACATCCCTTCAATCAAAATAAAAAGTATTTCCCATAAATCGCTGGAGCTGACGCCGGAGCGCGTTGAGCAGGCTGATCTCATTCTTATTACTACAGACCACAGTAATATTGATTACAAAGTCATTTGTGAACGAGCGAAAAGGATACTGGATACGCGCAATATCATTTTCCGGATGGACATGTTGCCGGTAAACGGAGAGTATTACAAAATCTAACCTGTGCCCGGGAGGAAAACTAGGTGACTTTTAAGGCGGCTGTAATAGGCGCTGGTTATTGGGGAAAAAATCTCGTACGCAATTTTTATAACCTGGGTGTGTTAAAAGTAATCTGCGACACGTCGGAAAAGACACTTGGGGAATTAAAACAGCAGTATAATAACGTGGAAACAACCCCGGATGTTGATCTGGTTTTTAAGGATCCGGATATTAACGCGGTAGTCATCGCCGCGCCGGCGGCGAATCACTATGCGCTGGCCCTTCGTGCCTTGCGTGAAAACAAGGATGTCTTTGTTGAAAAGCCGCTTTGTCTTTCCGTGCAGGAGGGAAAAGAATTGTGCCTGCTTGCCGGTGAAAAAAAGCGGATCCTTATGGTGGGACATATACTTCACTACCATCCTGCGGGTATCGTCCTAAAACAGGCTGTGGCATCGGGTCTGGCAGGCTCAATCCACCATATTTATTCATACCGCTTGAACCTGGGAAAGTTCCGGAGTGAAGAAAATGTAATGTGGAGTTTTGCCCCCCACGATATTTCGCTGATCTTATCTTTAGCCGGGGACATGCCGTCTAAAATATCCGCTGCGGGAACAGCCGGCTTAAGGCCGGAAATTTATGATACGGTATGCCTGCAGCTTGAATTTGATAATAATCTGCGCGCCAGCGTACTGGCCAGCTGGCTGTATCCTATAAAAGAACAGAAGGTTGTGGTGGTGGGAAGTGAAGGCATGCTCGTTTTTGACGACACCGCCGCCAGGGAACAAAAACTGTTATATTTCAAGGAGCCTGTTCAGTGGAAAAACGGGATTCCGGAGCCGGTCCGCAATAATCCCGAAATGCTGGAAGTCGCCGGCGATGAACCGTTGAGACAGGAATGTCTTGCTTTTATAGAAGCGGTAAACAGCCGCCAGGCGCCGGAAACAGACGGGTGGGAGGGCTTGCGTGTGCTGGAAATACTGTCTGCCGGGCAGAAATCGCTTCTGGATAAGGGAAACTGGGTAAAAGTCGGCGGGCCAAAGGAAGAGGTCTCCTATTTCGCCCATCCCACAGCAGTTATAGACGAAGGCTGCAGCATCGGCGCAGGGGTCAAGATATGGCATTTCAGCCACGTCATGGCTGGCGCTGTGATTGGCCCACGCTGCAACATAGGGCAGAATGTGGTTGTGGCGCCCGGCGTTGCGCTCGGCAGCAATGTTAAAATACAGAACAATGTTTCAGTATATACGGGGGTTACCTGTGAGGACGACGTTTTTTTAGGGCCGTCCATGGTGTTTACAAATGTTAAAATTCCCAGAAGTCATGTTTCACGCCGTGATCAGTACATTAAGACAATTATTCACCGGGGCGCTTCTATTGGCGCTAACGCTACCATAGTCTGCGGAATTGAAATTGGAAAATACGCCATGATTGGCGCAGGCGCAGTCGTAACTAAAGATATACAGGATCATGCGCTGGTTATGGGCAATCCCGCGCGCCAGGTTGGCTGGGTTTGTGTTTGCGGCGAGAGACTGGAACCCGGAGAGCAATGCCGCAGCTGCGGGTTTAAGCTGGATATTTGATATTCTTTCCATCAATAAGAGTAAAGGAGTCAGACCATGAAGGTTCCTCAGTTTAGTTTGGCCAGTCAGACTACGAGAATAAAAGAAGAATTGGAGGAAGTTATCGGGCAGGTTGTTACAAAAGGCTCGTTCATTCTCGGGGAAAATGTTCAGAAGCTGGAACGTGAAGCCGCCCGGTACCTGGATGTAGAGTACGGTATTGGCGTCGGCAGCGGGAGCGACGCGCTTTATCTGGCTTTACTTGCCTGCGGTGTGGGTTTTGAGGATGAAGTGATCACCACACCGTTCACGTTTTTTGCTACTGCAGGATCGATAATAAGGGCAGGGGCGGTTCCGGTCTTTGTGGATATCGACCCGGATACGTTCAACCTTGATGTAAATCTGCTTGAGGAAAAAATTACTGAAAAAACGAGGGCGATAATGCCTGTGCATCTGTATGGACAGGCTGCGGATATGGCGCCCTTAATGGAAATCGCCGTTAAACACAACTTAAAAGTTGTCGAGGATACTGCCCAGGCTATGGGTTCTTTGTACGGCGGGAAAAAATCCTGCTCTTTCGGCGACGCCGGATGCTTGAGTTTCTTCCCCACAAAAAATCTCGGCGGATTCGGCGACGGGGGAATGGTTGTAACCGGCAATCCGGAAGTGGCTGAAAAAGTAAAAATGCTCAGGGTTCATGGAAGCAGGAAGAAGTATTTTCACGAGGTTGTAGGGATAAACAGCCGCCTTGACGAGATTCAGGCGGCAGTGCTGGCTGTTAAAATGAAATACCTTGATCAGTGGATAGCAGCCAGAAACAGTCTGGCTGCAAATTACATGAAGCTGTTCAAACAACACGGACTGGATGAGATAGTGAAGTTGCCGCGTACAATTGATAACGCGTACCATACTTACAACCAGTATACAATTAGAGTTCCCGACAGGGATAAACTTCAGGCCTTTTTAAATGAAAGAGGAGTAGGGACAGCTATATACTACCCGCTGCCGCTTCACCTGCAGCCGTCATTCTCCTCCTTAAACTATAGAATCGGTGATTTCCCCCAGGCCGAGAAAGCCTGCGGCGAGGTCATATCCCTGCCGGTATTCCCTGAACTTGCTTCCGAACAGCAAGAGTATGTTGTCGAGACGATGAAACAATTTTACCGTGAAAAAGGATTTTAACAGGATTTGCATATGAAATTAGTAACAATAGTAGGCGCCCGCCCGCAGTTTATTAAAGCAGCGGCGGTTTCCCGGGCAATTAGGAAGCACAACTCTGGGAACCGGGCAAATCAAATAGAAGAAATAATTGTCCATACCGGACAGCATTATGATCACAACATGAGCCAGGTGTTTTTTGAAGAGTTGGACATTCCCGCGCCAAACTACAATTTGGAAATCGGGTCGGATTCCCACGGCCGGCAAACAGGCAGGATGCTTGAAGCTATTGAGGATGTTCTCGAAGATGAAAAGCCGGATTGGGCGCTGGTATACGGAGACACCAACTCTACCCTGGCGGGGGCTCTGGCGGCGGTAAAAATGCATATACCTGTGGCCCATGTTGAAGCGGGCTTAAGGAGTTTCAACCGAAGGATGCCGGAGGAGATTAACCGGGTACTGACGGATCATGTTTCAAAAATGCTCTTCTGCCCCACGGTAACAGCAGTGGAGAACCTCCAACGCGAGGGTATTTTGGAAGGGGTATACCAGGTCGGTGATGTTATGTTTGACTGTATGCTGTATTACCGGTCGAAAATAGGAAGCGGTTGCCCCGCTTTAACCGCTTTGGGGCTGGACACAAAGGGCTTTGTTCTGGCCACTGTACACCGCGCTGAGAATACCGACTCTCCTGATGCCCTTCGGGAAATATTCGGGGCTTTCGGTGAAATTGCACGACAGTCACCAGTTTTAGTGGCGCTGCATCCCAGGACGCGCAGGTATCTCGACAGCTACGGAATAAGGGTGGCTGAAGGTGTCAAATTGCTTGAACCGGCGCCTTATTTGCAAATGATTGAACTGGAATGCAACGCCGGGGTGATCCTGACAGACAGCGGCGGCGTTCAGAAAGAAGCTTTTTTTGTAGGCACACCCTGCATAACGCTCCGGGAAGAGACCGAGTGGGTGGAAACTGTAGAATGCGGAGCAAATGTTATCTGCGGAGCGTCAAAAAAGAGGATTATAGATGCCTTTACGGACCTTGGGAAAAGCAGACATGAAATTATCTGCGGCACGGGTATATACGGAAACGGCGATGCCTCAGAAAAGATAGTCGATAGATTAGTTGGTGCTCGGGAATTATGAAAATATTAGCGCCGTTTGCTTTGCTTTATAAATATAGAAAATTGCTTTGGCAAACCACTGTCAATGATGTAAGAGCCCGCTTTGCCGGTTCTGTGTTTGGTTTGCTGTGGTTGTTTTTTTATCCGTTATTGCTGTTGGGGGCTTACGCGGCAGTTTATATATTTATTTTTAAAGTTAAGTTTCAATTATTTAATTCAAATGAATATGTTGCTCTTATATTTTGCGGATTAATACCATTTCTTGGATTTGCAGATGCACTTGGTATGGGTGTCGGTTCGGTAGTTTCTAATGCTAACCTTATTAAAAATACTCTTTTCCCAATTGAACTGGTTCCTGTAAAATCCGTGCTTGCTTCACAATGTACTCAAATAGCCGGTTTATTAATATTACTTGTAGTTCTGGGATTTCTCGGCAAGTGGTCAATCTGGCTGCCATTTTTTTTAATTGTTTGGGGGCTGCAAATTTTATTTTCGATAGGACTAATCTGGATTATGTCAAGTATAAATGTCTATGTCAGAGACCTTCAAAATATTGTTGCAGTGATAATTCTGATTCTTATGCTTGTTAGCCCTATAGCTTATACAGAAGATATGATTCCTCCAAACATGAGACCGTTTTTGGCTGCTAATCCTATATACTATCTAATTGTTTCTTACCAAGACGTGTTAATGTTGGGCCATTTCCCGAGGGGCTACATTTTCTGGATACTGTTGGTCTTTTCGTTATTCATATTTATTTTTGGACACTGGTTTTTTATGAAGATGAAGCGGGTGTTTGCAGATAATGTCTAATCAGGCAATTAAAATTGATGATTTGGGTAAAATGTATCGTCTGTATAAACGCCGTACTGATAAAATATTAGACGCTTTTGGCGTTAAATTTTGGAAAAAGAACTATTATCAGGAATTCTGGGCATTGAGAGATCTGAATCTGGAAGTAAACAAAGGCGAACGTCTTGGAATTATTGGACGTAATGGCGCGGGTAAAAGTACCTTATTGAAAATTATCACTGGTAATATTATGCCTACTGAAGGAAACATTAAAGTACATGGTTACATACAGGCTTTAATGGAATTGGGGACAGGCTTTCATCCTGAATTTACAGGAAGGCAAAACATTCATGTTTCTCTATCGTATCAAGGATTTACAGAAAAACAAATATTCGAGAAAGAAGAGGAAATCATAGATTTTGCTGAATTGGAGGAATTCATAGATCAGCCAATAAAAACGTACTCAGCCGGGATGTATGCGCGTTTGGCTTTCTCTACCGCAACAGCTATTGAACCGGAGATTTTAATTATTGATGAGGTATTGGGGGCAGGAGATGCATATTTTGCAGGGAAATGTGTGGAGAGAATGCGTAAACTAACGGATGATTACGGGGCTACTGTTCTATTCGTAAGTCATGAATTAAGCAGCGTAATGCAGTTATGTGACCGGGTAATATGGATAGAAAGAGGAAAGATAAAGGATGACGGAAATCCTTTAAGCGTGATTAAGAAATATTCGGCCATGGTTCGGAAAGATGAGGAAATTCGCCTTCGTGCAAGAGATCAAAAGGTATTAAAAAAACAGGCGATATTGCTCGATCAATATGAAGATATCTATCAATCCCTCCTTTTTCATTTTATCTGTCAAAATGGCAGACCTCCAACCGGTAAAAATCGTTTTTATACGATAAGGCTGAAAACGAACACGGAAGAAATAGGTATAATTGACGTTGGCGGGCCGATGGATAATTCCTCAGAACAGCTTCATTACCTGATGGATACCAAAGGCTTCATGGATTGGGGGCCCCCTATTAGAGAGGGCAATAACATGTATCGCGAATATACCAACCTGAAGGGAAAATATGGACATGCGCCTTTTGAATTTGCGGTTCCAAAACCATTTTTGTCCAATCCAGAAAACTTCATGTTGGAAATTGAAGCAAAAGTTGAGGAAGATATTTTCGTAGAAGTCTACGATGGTAATAGCTATAGGTTTATTGGATCGTTAAGACCGGGTATCTCTTCAATCTATAAAATAGAATTGCCTTATGATTTAATAAATGATAAAAAATCAACCAATATTATTTTGGAGGATGACAAAATTAGGTTAAATCCCATAGAACTGAACCAAAAAGAAGGCTGCATAGGTGATCCTGATGACAAAACCAAGGGAAATATTTTTGAAATCACGGACTATGGAAGCAAAGAGGCAAAGATCACATCCGTGCAGATGCTTGATTATAGGGGGCGGGATACAAGGGTTTTTGAAGCAGGCAGGTCGGTGAAAGTAATTCTGAATTACGAAGCCGCCTTTGATCTTATTCGCCCCGTGTTTGTTTTTTGTGTATACCTGACTGATGGTAGATGTGCGACCCAGTGGGTCGCGGATGAAAGCATGTATGAACTTGTGAAAATGCCTGCGAAAGGATCATTTGTTTTTTCTCTTAAAACATTGCTGCTTGGCAGGGGCTCTTATGTAGCCAGCGCAGCCATTTTTAAAAAACTTCCAGTAAACGGGCTTGAAGTAGAGAGCTATCATGTGCTGGATCGCTGTATTCATTTTGAGGTATTGCAGAGTGTTGGTGATGATATTGAAAAAGGTTTATGTTTGCAACCTTTCGAGGTAGAACTTAGAGATGGAAGATAAAATGAACAATGAATATTATAAGCAATCTTCAATTTGGGGTAATAAGCCAGATGCTTACCAATTGCAAGTGCTTTTTGATATCTTGGATGTGCTTCCTGGAGATGTTGAAAGCATTCTGGACATTGGATGCGGGGATGGCTATATTACAAACTCCTTGCCTGAAAGTCTGCAAATAGTAGGGATGGATATCAGTGAGCAAGCATTGAAGTATGTCCGGCGAGAACATAAAGTTGGTTCGATAACGAATATTCCGTATCAAGACACCTCTTTTGATTTGGTTATGGCCAACGATATAATTGAGCATCTTCATGATACTGATTTTCAAAAGGCTGTAAGCGAGCTGCAAAGAGTAGCCAAGAAATATATTTTGATTACAGTGCCGCATAACGAACAGCTTGAAACAAATCAAACAAAATGCGCTAATTGTGGTATGACTTACCATATACACTGGCACCAGCGGTCCTGTAATGAAAAAAATCTTATATCCTTAATGGATTCAGGTAAATGGAGAGTACGTGAAATACGCTACACTGGCACTACAACTTTACCGCCTTATGATCCAACAATAAAAATACGGCAGGACGCTGGTTATTATCATTATTGGAACGGAGCGGTCTGTCCAAGATGTAGATCTGGAAAACAAGTTGAACAAACTGGACAAGAACATACAACATTGAGATTAATTGAGGCATTGAGACATAATAAATGGTTTAATAAGAGTATTTTTCATATTAACCGTAGTGAAATAATGGTACTCTATGAAACTCTTAATATTGAATCTTTTCCTTTAAAAACAATCACTCCGATTTATGAAGTCCAGGGAAGTTTGTATGAAATTGACTTTCTAAACAAATTACAGGCTGTAGAAAGCGATTTTACTGCCGGTTCAAAATGGGCCAGGTTTAGGCTATCGGATGATGCTTCTTCTGATAAGAATGGGATATTTAAAGACAATTCAGCATTACACTGTGTCGAGATACCTGTTAGGTTTCCTGTTCTTCCCGATATAGGGGACTCCATATTAATTGAGGCTTCGGGGTCTAATTTAAATGACCGAATAGCTCTATACGCTATAGACGGTGTGTCAAACCAGTCAGAATTAATATATGAATCTGCTGTTGCCGAACAAAATTATCTTATAGAAAAGTCGTTAAACTGGACATGGAACGCAGACAGATTCGGTTTGTCTTTGTCTGTTTATCTCTATGGTAATGTGAGATTGCGTAGACTGGACTATTTGCCTAAAAATAAAGTCAAAAAGGATATTCCTTTTTTGCAACTGAAAAGAGGCTATAATGTTAGTGCCCTCGATAAAGATGGCTTTCGCCGATCTTGGGGATTATGCGTCGACAAAGAAGGTAAATTGCCAAAACCTCTTTGGCTTTCCATAAAACAGGCTGAAAATAATACGGAAGTGTCAACATTTGATATAGTCGATTTAATAAAAGATGTCACCAGCTTTTTAAATAATAAGATCTTTAATTTAAATAATCTGTTGGAAAGTAAAGAAATTGAAAGAGTACAGGCAGAGAAGTCATATACAGATGTACAAAAAGCATATTCTGAATTGCAAAAATCACTTTTAAAAGTGCAGGAATTGCTTGAGGAAAAAGAAGATCAAAGAGCACAGGCGGAGAAGTCATATACAGATGTACAAGAAGCATATTCTGAACTGCAAAAATCACTTTTGAGTACACAAGAATTACTTGAGGAAAAGGAGAAACAGAGAGAATATGCAGAATCAGCTTATAAAGAGGCTTCAAAATATGCTACTTACTGGCATAAAAGTTTATCTCGCAAAGTACAAAGAGTTCTTGTTCTTTCCCATATGTTTCCGCACCCCGACCAAAAAATAAGCGGGCCGTTTGTACACGAACTAGTAAAAGCCCTTAGGGATTATGAAGGTATTGATGCCAGGGTAATATCATGCCGTCCTTTTTGGCTAAACGGTTTTAACCTCTACCGCATCTGGAAAGCGAACCTGGTGTACCCGCAATGGCTCGATCAAGCAAAGTGGACAAGTTATGATGAAGTTCCTGTTCTATATCCACCGTACCGGACAGGATTTCCATTTTATCATTTCTATTTCAACGGTTTAACATATAGGGCTGCTGTATTATCCGTAATAGATCGCGCATGGAAGGATTTTAAATTTGATCTAGTACATGCTCATACCGCATATTTAGATGGCACAGCAGGACTTGATGTTTCAAACTATTACAAAGTACCTCTTGTTATTACCGAGCATACAAACCCATTTAGTTATTTAACAGGCAAGCCCATAGTTAAACAATTTACTCTTAAGGCTATTAGGAAGGCTCATCGGGTTTGGTGCGTGAGCGACGCACTGGCAAAAGAAGTAAAAAGTAATTATTCAAATCAAGAAACTGTCGATCATATAAAGGTTTTATATAATGGAGTGCCCATTGATGATTTTTATTATAATCCGGCTAAAAAAACTGAAAAAGAGAACATACGATTGCTTTATGTGGGATTTCTAGAAGATTATAAAAATCCTCTAAATCTGCTTGATGCATTTGTTAAAGTTAAGTCCACGATCCCTTCAGCTATATTAAAAATTGTTGGGGATGGTTCACTGTACGAGATAATAAAATCCGATATCGAACAGAAAGAACTGCAAGATTCTTGTTATCTGCTTGGTTCAAAACCCAGAAATGAAGTGGCCAGAATTATGAGGGAAGAATGTGATATCTTTGTCCTTCCAAGCCGGAGCGAAACCTTCGGTGTAGTGTTGATTGAGGCCATGGCCTGCGGCAAACCCGTAGTATCAACGAGATGTGGCGGCCCGGAAAGTATAATAACCGAGCCGTTTATTGGTGAATTGTGCAGCAATGATAATCCAGACGCTCTTGGAGAGGCAATAATCAAAGTCGCAAAGAACTTAAATTATTATGATCCAGTCAAAATCAGGAATTATACCCTGCAAAACTTCGATTACAGGGTTATTGCCGCTAGCCTTGCGTCACAATATCAGGAGGTGGCCGGTAATGAGCAGGATAAATAAGCATAAACCATTTAAGTTAGTTGCTTATTTTGCTGTCTTAATCATTGCCATAGTTTTATTGGCAGATAAAGCTCATTCAAATATAGAACTAGGTTTGATAGAATTTTACGGACATTATAATGGCAGAAATGTATACAGTCAGATATTTAAAGAAGATGCAAGTGTGAAAAACACAAAGGTAAATCCTTACGTTGAACCACAGATGGGTTGGAAAATAGGAGGCAAGTCCGTCCCAAGTCCAACCAAGGTGGCTTCAGAGGGGTTGACTAAGGTAATCAAGGGTGACGTTACAGCCGCTCAAAAATATGCTTCATGGTTAGTTGATAATTCAATAAATAAAGACGGGGCAATGTTTTTCCCTTTTACATTTGATTACGCCCCTTACTGGTCCTATTCCTTGAAAGCACCCTGGAACTCCGGGCTAACCCAAGGATTGGCTTTGGGTTTATTTTCGCTTTTATATAAATATACCGGGCAAGATGAGTACAGGCATTTTGCTGATATGGTTTACCGTTCTTATAAAATTCCTCTTGAAAAAGGCGGTTTTACCAGATTCGAAAAAGACGGTCCGTTTTTTGAAGAGTACCCGACAGAAACTCCTACAAGGGTGCTTAATGGCGCCGCTGTCACCATGCTTGCCTTGCACGATTATGCAACAATAGTTAATAATAAAGAAGCTGAAAGAATGTTCGAATCCAGCGTCCACAGATTTGATGAACTACTGGGAGAATACGATATAAAGGAACCCGTTTCGGGAATTATTACGAGTTCTTACAGCCTTGCGCCAGTCAGGCCTGAGATCCTCGGCCGTTTTGTAGGTGAAGGAAATATCTTTGTTTCTAAAATGAAACTAATTGGCATAAAAAAAGATTCAGAGAAGGATATAGCATCCGGCCAAATAGGGGTGCCCTCAGACGATGATGTTATGCGTGAGTTTTATGTCTGGCCGGATAAAAAATTAATGAACTGGGGTGACTACGGAATTATTGATGATGTACCCGGAAGAGAGACAAATGGAAAAAAAGGAGAATATGGCCATGCTCCTTTTAAATTTTCAATGCCACAAGCAGAAACATTTGATACATATGCTGTTGAAGTAACCTGGATGCCATTAAAGAATTGGAATAACAAACCTGTTAGTGTTCAGCTGTATGACGGAGTTGAATGGTGGCAGTTGGGTATGATTATTCCTGAAAATGAAAAAGGATTGCAGAAGCAGAGGTTCTCTTTAAGCAGCGATTTCTATGAAACATGGAATAAATTAACAAATACCAGTTTCAAAATTGACAATAAATATATTGATGATAATCAGATACTGGTTAGTATTATCGGGCAAATTTCCGGTTCCGAAACGTGTAATTACTTTGCTAAGAGGTGGAAGCAATCGATAGATTTGGTGCCGGCCAGATGGCTGAACAGGTACCCGCCTGCTTTTTTACATTCTGAAAGTCTGCAACCGGTTCTAAATATTTTGCCAAAGACTGATCAGTCCAGGCATGTAGAGTACCCGTCCGTGATTAAAATAAGAGACCAATATTTCATGTATTACTGCGCATACGGAGATGATGAAAGGTGGCGGCTGTTCACGGCAACGAGTTCCGACGGTTTAAACTGGACAAGACAAGGCCGTTTAAAAGCCCTTCCAAGTTATCTGAATGGAAATCTAGCTTTTCCATATGTTGTTGCGGACAGAAAAAAAGGTGGCTACTTAATGTATTTTTCCGCTTCGGAACGAACAGGAAAACCCTATAATAAAATTTGCTGGGCTCGTTCCAGCGATGGTTTGAACTGGAAATATGGCGGCGTGGCAGTTAATGATTCGGGTCTTAAACCTTTAGTGCTTTTTAAACCCAGGGGCGGTTATGAGATGTTTTTCGTAAAATCTGAAAATGGCAAGTTTGAATTGATTTACACTACCTCGCCGGATGGAATACATTGGGATAATGAAACAGTAATCTTGGAATTTTTATCAAAACAAAGGGGGATGTATACTGTTTCCGGAATGTATTTTGAAGACAGGTTGATGATATTTTTAGAAAGTACTACCCCGTGCCGAAGGCATGATATGTTGCTTTATGTCGGAAAAGACGGAAAAGATTTAAAGCCTGTCAAGGAAAATCCGGTCATTGTCGGCAGAGATTGGGAAAATCGTTGGGACAATATCCGTTATGGATATAATTTCGTTAAGGACGGAGATAAGTATGTGACTTATTATAACGGAATTCCAAAAAAAGGGGACGAATCAGGAGGGCAGATAGGACGGGCGGAGATAGATGTCAGACTCTTAAAAAAATATGTCAGTGAAGCCAAGTAATACTTGAGGAAGGTATCCCGTTATGCATATTGTTATGCTTGCTCCAGATTGTTATATGATCGACAGACGTATTCTGCTTGAGGCAAGAGCTTTTATAGATGCCGGAAACAAGGTTACGTTGCTTTCCGGATTTGAATGCCAGAAAGAAGAGCAGTACATTCAAGAAGGTATTGATATTCACCGTTACAAGTATGATTGGGATGACGAACGACTTAAAAAAATTCGCACAATGCTGCCGAAAAACGATTATTTTCGTACTTTTATAAATAAATCATATATGTATTTAGCCAGGCGTTTTTTTGAAGTAAGTCCGTTCGATCAATTTATGATTAATAAAGCGCTGGATTTTGATGCAGACATCTATCATGTTCACGATTTACCCTGTCTTAAAGCCGGATATTATGCGGCACGATTTCGAAGTGTTCCTTTGGTCTATGATGCGCATGAGCTTTATTACGCTCAAAGCGTACTGCCTCTGAATCTTCAGAAGTTATATTTCCGTATGGAAAAAAAATATATTAAGTACCCGGATGTTACAATTACCGTAAACCCATTTATTGCAGGTTTGATGGCAGAGCGATATAAGGTAAAACAGCCGGAAGTGATAATGAATTGTACCGAATCTTTGATAGAGATAGATTCAGAAGAAGCGAAAAAGAAGCTTAGAAAGAAAGGCAATATTCCAGAAAGTTATAAGATAGTCTTATACCAGGGCTGGATTTCTCAGGAAAGAAATATTGAAACACTAATTCAAGGAGTTAAATATTTTCCAAATGAAGCATGTCTGGCTATAATTGGTTACGGTGAACATGAAAACGTTCTTCGTATTCTCGCGAAAAAAGAAAATGTCGGTGAGAAGGTGTTTTTCCTGGGCGCTGTTCCCAGCGATGAGATACTTTCTTTAACTGCCGGCGCTGATCTTGGTGTAATTCCATATTTGCCAATTGATGATAATCATAAATATTGCTCACCGAATAAATTTTTTGAGTTCATATTGGCCGGAGTTCCTGTAATAACTGGTGATTTGCCTTTTTTTAGATTAATGAATGAAAAGTATGACATTATTAAGTTTGTTGACATCAGTAACAGTGAAATGTTCGGCAAACTGGTAACTAAACTCTTCTCAGAACCATTATTGCTGGATAATTTGAAAACCAACTGTTACAAAGCAGGAAAGGAATTAAATTGGGAAGTAGAAAGAAAAAAGTTATTAAATATATATAATCAAAGTGTCTTAAATATCGCCAGACAATAAAATAATCTAAAAAGTAAGAGGTAATGTTATTTATGTGCGGCATTTCAGGATATGTAAAGACTGGCAATGATTACATTAAATCAAATTTAAAAGAGTTGTCACACCGCGGTCCGGATGGTGAAGGGGAATGGTTTTCACCCGACATGTCAGTATGGCTCGGACACCGTCGTCTTGCCATTATTGATCCGGAGGGCGGCAAACAACCATTGTCTAACGAAGATGGCACAGTATGGATAACTTTTAACGGCTGCATATATAACTACCTCGAACTGGCGCAGACTCTCCGGCAAAAGGGACACCGCTTCCGCAGTTATACCGATACGGAAGTAATTGTTCACGCTTACGAAGAATATGGTGTGGAATGCCTGAAGTATTTTATAGGTATGTTTGCTTTCACAATTTGGGATGAGAAAAGGGGCATTGCTTTTTGCGCCAGGGATCGGCTGGGTGTTAAACCATTCTACTATTCTGATCAAGAAAGCGCTTTTATTTTTGCATCAGAAATTAAGGCGCTTTTAGCAACAGATCTTATCCAAAAGGAAGTAAACCACAAAGCGCTCCAGGAGTACCTTGTGTTTCAGACAGTGCTGGGGGAGAAGACCCTGTTTAATCAGGTAAATAAACTGCTGCCGGGGCATTATATGTTAGTTGATAAAAAAGGCAGGATTGTTGAGAATAAAAAATACTGGGATGTTGCTTTCGATATTGACTATGATCATACGGAAGAATATTTCGTTGACCGCCTGCGTGTACTTCTAGAAGATGCTGTAAAAATCCGCCTGCGTTCGGACGTCCCCCTGGGGGCTCACCTTTCCGGGGGCCTGGACTCCAGCGCTGTTGTCTGCCTGACGTCGATGCTTAATGTTACCGGAGACAGGCTGAAAACTTTTACCGGCGCTTTTAACGAAGGTGAAAAGTTTGATGAGACCCGGTACGCACGTCTAGTTGCCGAAAAAGCCGGCGCCGATTGCCTTGAAATATACCCAACGGCGGATGATTTTATTGATACCCTTCAAAAGATCATCTATTACATGGACGAACCTTCCGCCGGGCCGGGTGTCTTCCCCCAATACATGGTTTCGCGCCTGGCTTCGGAACACGTTAAAGTGGTGCTTGGCGGGCAGGGGGGCGACGAGATTTTTGCAGGGTATGCACGTTATTTGGTTGGCTATCTGGAAGAATGTCTCAAAGGCGCCATTGAAGAAACTGAAAGCCGCGCTCAGTATGCGGCTACCCTTTCTTCAATTATCTCCAGCCTCCCAATGCTTCAGCAGTATATACCGATGCTTCGCTATTTCTGGGCGGAAGGTCTTTTTGAACCGCAAGCCCAGCGTTATTTCAGACTGATGGACCGTTCCGCCGGGGTCAGGCAGATTTATAAAGAAGATGTTTTTGAAAATAGTGTGGATTTTATCGAGACATTCCAAAAAATATTTTACGGCTCAAATGCCGAATCATTTTTAAACCGGATGCTTTTTTTTGACTTGAAAGTACACCTCCCGGCTTTGTTACATGTCGAGGACAGGACCAGTATGGCCTGGGGGCTGGAATCGCGGGTACCCTTACTAGACCACAGGATAGCCGATCTGATGGCCAGTGTGCCGCCGAATATAAAGTTCAAAGGCGGCCAGCCAAAGTATCTCTTCCGTAAAGCGATTAAAAATATAGTTCCTGAAGAAATACACAAGCGCAAAGATAAAATGGGCTTTCCGGTCCCACTGCATCTATGGTTTAAGGGGAAGTTAAGGGATTATACCCGCGAAGTGCTTCTTGATGATACAGCAAGGCAAAGGGGTATATTTAATCCGGAAATTTTGGAAACCGCAATCGAAAAGGAACAGGACTTTGGCCGGGTGATTTGGGGCGCCCTTTGTTTGGAACTCTGGTTTAAAACATTTATTGATCAGGCGGGAGAATAAAGAGTGTGTGGAATAGCCGGCATTGTTAGCTTTGGCGCTCCTATAAACGCTAATTTGCTTTTAAAAATGACGGAACTGATCAGCTACCGGGGACCGGATGGAGAGGGCTTTCTATTATGTGAAAACGATAGGAAGCTTTCCAGTTTATATACTGAAGAAGAAAAAGAAGAATGGCGGAATAAAGAAATCAGCTTTGGTCTCGGGCACAGGCGGTTGGCTATACTCGATCTATCACAGGCCGGCTTACAGCCGATGGGCACACCTGACGGCCAGCTCTGGATCGTCCATAATGGTGAGATATATAATTATATAGAGATACGAAGCGAACTGGAGAAGAAAGGATACCGCTTTTCTACTCATACAGACACAGAAATAATTCTTTACGCCTACCGGGAATGGGGAACCGGCTGCCTCAGCAGGTTTAACGGGATGTGGGCTTTCGCAATCCTGGATCTGGGAAAAAGTATTTTATTCTGTTCGCGGGACCGCGCCGGCATTAAACCGTTCTATTATTTTGTTAACGGGAAAGTTTTTGCATTTTCATCAGAAATAAAACAGCTTCTCCTGCTTCCCTGGGTAAAGACGGAAGTGAATCCGGGTGTTCTTTACGATTACCTTCTTTACGGATTACAGGAACATTCCGAACAGACTTTTTTTGAGAATGTCAACTCGCTGCCAGGAGGCCATTTTATCCAGATACCATTGGAGGGAACTTCTATTGATCCGGAAAAGAAGATTTATTGGGACCCGGAGCTGGAACAGCGGGAGATGGGGAATGACGAAGAATATGCCGGTAAATTGCTCGACTTGTTAAAAGACAGTATCCGCTTGCGCCTCCGCAGCGATGTGAGGGTAGGTTCCTGTTTGTCGGGAGGTTTGGATTCTTCGGGAATAGTATGTCTTCTTAACAGTGAGAGGCAGGAATCGGGCTCCTCTAATAATCAGCTGACATTTTCATCCTGTTTCGAGGATCCCCGCTGGGACGAGAGAAAGTATATCTTTGACGTAATAAAAAAGACAGGCGTCGAAGCCAGGTATGTTTTCCCTTCTGCGGAGGAGTTGACCGGTATCCTGGACAGGCTTACTTATCATCAGGACGGTCCGTTTGGCTCGACCAGTATATTTGCCCAGTGGAAAGTATTTGAAAGCGCACGGGAGAACGGAGTTACGGTCATGCTGGACGGTCAGGGCGCTGATGAACTTCTCGCCGGCTATTACCCTTATTTGCCCTCATTTTGGTGGGGTTTGCTCAGAGAAGGAAAGTGGTTGAGTCTGCTAAGTGAGCTTATCTGGATTACCCGCCGCAATCCTGTGCAGGTAAAAGAAACGCTCATTGAAGCGGCCAAAGCGTTTGTTTATCAGCGCATGAAGAAGAATTCCGCTGGTAATGACCAGATAAGTTGGGCTAAACTAGATTTTTTACAGACAGGCGCAGAGAAGTCGCCCTACAAAAAACACCTCAATAAAAGGGGCTTGCTGAGAAAACAAAAGGGGGGCGGTGAGCTAAACTGGAAGCTATACGAAAGTTTTCGGTTTACCAGTCTGCCGGCTCTCCTGCGCTACGAGGACCGAAATTCGATGGCCTTTTCAGTTGAAGCCCGACTGCCCTTTCTCGATTACCGGATAGTCGAGTTTCTGTTAGGTCTTCCTCCCGAACAGAAAATCCAGCGAGGTATGACCAAGGCAGTATACCGCCGGGCGATGAAAAGTATTCTTCCGGCTTCTGTGCTGTCCAGAACAGATAAAATGGGCTTTGTCACGCCTGAAGAGATCTGGATAAAGGATGCTTTAAGAGGCATAATGGATGAAGCTTTTGAATTTATACCCGAAGATCATCAATATATTTCCCGTAAAGGGGCGCTTGAATTATTTCATTCTGTTTTAAGAGGCGAAAAAGGATTCAGTTTTTTACCCTGGCGGTTATTCAATTCAATTATCTGGCTGAATAACCTGTCAGCTAAGGGGATGTCTTTAAAACCGCTGTAAGGTTGTGTTGAATTGAAGCCTAAAAAAGTCTGTATTCTGGTGCGCAACTACGTAGACCGTGATCCGCGTGTGGCAAGGCAAATGCGCTGGCTGACTGAGTGCGGCGGCTATCAGGTAACTGTCGTCGGATACGGGGAAAGCGGTCTGAATATACAAGAGATTTATAAAACTGTTACCTTTGAGTCCCGTGCGCGTTCAACATTGGACAAGTTATTTAGCGCGCCGAAGCTGCTGTTAAATAATTTTACTCCCGCTCTGGCCGGTAGTATATACTGGAGCATGCCCTTAATTAAAGATATGTATGAAGCTGCCATAGCGGAAGATTACGATATTTTTCACGCCAATGATTGGGATACGCTGCCTATAGCGGCAGCGGCGGCTGATAAACTAAAAACTTCCAAAGTAATTTACGACAGCCATGAATTTGCCACACTTGAGTTTGAAGAAAGCCCGAGATTCAAACTTTTTTATAAAAGGTTCAGGTCAACTCTGGAAAGAGAAAATATTCACAAGGCATCGGTTGTAATCGCAGTTTCCGGGATGATTTCGGAAGAGTTAAATAAAACCTACGGGGTGCGGCCGGAAGTAATTATGAATTGCCCTGAATGGGAAGAAATGCTTTACCATGAGACTGATCCCGGCGATATAAAACTGTGTCATCACGGGGGTTACCATACAAGCAGGGGAATTGAAGAACTGATTAAAAGTTTAAACCTTCTTGATAATAATTATTCTTTGCATTTCAGGCTGCTTTGTGACACAAGGACTATGGAAAAGCTCAAAGGAATAGCACAGAAAGCGGCGCCGGGACGTGTTTTTTTCCATCCTCCGGTTAAACCGGCAGAAATCGTGAGCGTTATTAACCAGTATGATCTGGGTGTTTATTTGCTCAAGCCTGTTAATTTTAATAGCAGGGCGGCGCTCCCTAATAAATTTTATGAATATTTAATGGCCGGTTTGGGTGTTTGTATCGGACCGCTTCCAGAGATGCGGCGAGTAGTGGAAAAGTGGGGATGCGGCGCAGTTTGCGGCGGTTTTGACGCTAAAAGCCTGGCGACTGCGATTTCTTCACTTTCCCTGAAGGACATATCTGTTTATAAAATGCGTGCGCTGGAGGCTGCCAAAGAGTTAAACGCTGTGGTAGAAGGTAATAAATTTAAGAACATCTATAGAAATTTGTAATTTTATGTTATCGTTTAAAGAAAATATATGAGAATTATTTACATGTCTTGTAAGGACATGCTTAAAAAGGCGCCGGCAAAACACATTTTATGGGAGTAGCAATAGGTTATTATATTTCATGAAAATGGAGGTGGCGACATGAGAAGAACTAATTCTATTTTACTGGTGCTGGCGTTAATGTGCGGTTTGCTCTTAATTTCCGCCCAGGCTGTTTCGGGGGAAGTATCGGCGGGTGTTAACCCACCCACAGCCCTGAAGGCAGACGCAGTTTCTTCCTCGCAGATTAATTTGACCTGGACGGATAATGCATCAAATGAGTCTGGATTTATAATTGAACGCAAGACGGGTAATGATGCTTACAATCGAATCAATATCGTTCCGGAAAACTCCACGATATTTGCGGATACCGGCCTTGCAGCCAACACGACCTATAAATACAGGGTCAAGGCTTATAACAACACAGTGGGATCTTTCGTATATTCCGATTACTCCAATGAAGTTAACGCCACTACCAACGATACTAAACCGGCGGCGCCTTCAAGCCTTTCAGCCAGCGTGCAGTCGTCTACCAGCATTAAATTAACCTGGACCGACAACTCCGGCAATGAGACCGGCTTTAAAATCGAACGTAAACTTTCCGGAGGCAGCTACAGTCAGCTAAAAACGGTAAGCGCCAATACAACCAGTTATACTGATACGGGGCTATCCAGCAGTACCAAGTACTATTACAAAGTGCGGGCATATAACGATGCCGGAGACTCGGATTACTCCAATGAAGTTAACGCCACTACCAACACTGCTACTACTAATGATACTACATTGACGGCGCCTTCAAAACTTTCAGCCAGCGTGCAATCGGCTACCAGCATTAAACTAACCTGGACCGATAACTCCAGCAACGAGACCGGCTTTAAAATCGAACGCAAACTTTCCGGAGGCAGCTACAGCCAGCTGAATAAGGTAAGCGCCAATACAACCAGCTATACCGATACGGGGCTATCCAGCAGTACCAAATACTCTTACCGGGTTTACGCTTACAATTCTAGCTCGAATTCAAAATACTCCAATGAAGTCAACGCTACCACTACTAACGATACTACATTGGCGGCGCCTTCAAAACTTTCAGCCAGCGTGCAATCGGCTACCAGCATTAAACTAACCTGGACCGACAACTCCAGCAACGAGACCGGCTTTAAAATCGAACGTAAACTCTCCGGAGGCAGCTACAGCCAGCTGAATATGGTAAGCGCCAATACAACCAGCTATACCGATACGGGGCTATCCGGCGGGACCAAGTACTATTACCGGGTTTACGCTTACAATTCTAGCTCGAATTCAAAATACTCCAACGAAGTTAACGCCACTACCAACGCTGCCGCCACAGTTATTGCGAAGGCAACCGTGATTAAGCTAGCCATTGATAAATCAACTTTTTCTGTAAATGATCAGTTAAAAACAATGGATACAGCCCCTGTGATCCGGGAAAATCGAACGCTTCTGCCTATCCGGTATATTGCTGAATCAATTGGGGCCTCGGTAACCTGGGGGGCTAGCGATAAAAAAGCGACAGTATCTCTTAATAATAAAGTGATTGAGCTCTGGATCGGAAAGAACTCAGCCTTGGTCAACGGCCAGTATATGCTCATCGACGCTGGTAATCCAGATGTAACACCTATTATCATCCAGCCGGGGAGAACCATGTTGCCATTGCGGTTCATTTCTGAATGCCTGGGCTGTAAGGTGGACTGGGATCATAACAAGAAAGAGATTACGGTGACATATCCGGCGCCTTAATTAAAAAGCTATCCGGCTGCTTCTAGAAATGCAACGAGCGGCGGAAAAGTGACATATCCGGCGCCGGTCTTACTATCATTGCTCAAAGGAAAACCTATGAGAATTATTTACATGTCTTGTGAGGACATGCGTAAAAAAGGCGCCGGCAAGACACATTTTATTGAGGTAGCAATTAACCTGGCGAATGCAGGCAATGAACTGCTTATACTATTGCCGGGCTACCAGCCGCGCCAGAAAAATGAAGACCTTCAAACAGTCCGTTACATACCGACATTTAAAAAGAATTTCCTGTCGTATATCTTCTACGAAATTTTGCACCCCTTTTTTTTATTTGCTTTTATAATAAAGTTCAAACCGCACATTATCTACTTCCGTCAGGATCTATTGAACGTAACTTCGCCGATCCTTGCTGCTTTGTTTAGAATACCGTATATAATTGAGAAAAATGGACTTGTCGGTGAAGATTACCGGTACCGCGGTTTTAGCGATCTCCTTATAAAAATTCTGACATTGGCGGAATATGTTAACATTCACCTGGCTGCAGGAATTATTTGCGTTACGGAAGGTATAAAACGCGAAATTGCCCGTAAGTATGCGGTTGACGAGGCGAAACTAACGGTGATCCCCAACGGGGCTAATACTGGTCTCTTTTACGCTATGGAGCAAGCGGTATGCCGGCAATCCTTAAAGGTGGACGAAAATAGTTTTTACGTGGGTTTTGTCGGAACTTTTGCTCCCTGGCAGGGATTGGATCTGTTGATTGACGCCGCTTATCAGATAAAAGAAGCAGGTTTTGCGGATATTAAATACCTACTGGTAGGGGACGGAGAGTTGGAAGAAAAGATAAAAGAGAAAGCAGCCGGCCTGGGTTTGCATGATATTGTACATTTTACCGGCCGGGTAGATTATGAAAAAGTTCCGGAATGGATAAACACGTTTGATCTCGCTGTAGCCCCGTTTACGAGAGAAAGAAACAATATCTGCGGGCTGTCGCCGATTAAAATATATGAATACCTGGCTTGCGGAAAGCCCGTACTCGCGGCTGACGTGGAAGGGGTCAGAGAAATAATTGAAGAAAATAAATGTGGTTTTCTCTTTAAGCCAGACGACAAATCCCAGTTGGCCGACAAGATTATTTGGTGTTATCAAAACCGGCAGGAGCTGGAAAATGCCGGTTCCCGCGGGGCCAGAATTGTGCGTGAGCGATTTACCTGGCGGAATACAGCCGAAATGGTGGCCCGTGTATTGGAAAGCGCATCCGGGTAATGTCTCATTTCTTGAATGATTGTTGAAGGTGAAGTATGCCTGTCCTATTACGGGGAAGACGGTGAAAGAAAAATAGTTTTTTATGCTGAGAAAGGCAGCATCTTCGGAGGAGTAATTTCCCTGGTTTTAAACAGGAAGGTTTACGGAGTTTCGGCCATGACACTTACAAAATATTTGATTACTAATGTGCTTAAGGAGCTGGAAAAAGAAAAAATAATCCGTAAAGGCTCAAAAACAATTATGATCCCGGCGGGCGGGAAACAAAAACTCAAGCGCTATATTAAAAACATCTGGGTTTGATAAGGAGCTTGAAAAAGGGCTTTCCTTGTTGCTTCAGCTTTAGCGCACCATGCACTTTTCTACAAACTCTTCAAGCTGCTTCGCTATATTAATAAGTTCTTCATCGTTGTATGTTTCTTCCTTGAGGAATTTCGGATCCAATAGTTTTGAAGGAACAAATTTTTGCAGGATATAAAGCTTTGCTCCTTTAATTGTCTTCGATATTTCCAAAATATCTTCCGGGGTAAGTAAAGATTTTACAAGAGTTGTCCGGAATTCGTAATCCAACCTCGAATTGATGATTAGACTGATGCTCTGCAGGATTTTTTTCAGGTCGACCAGAGAATTTGTGACGCTGCAGTATTTATCAAAAGGCGCTTTAATATCCATTGCCACATAATCCACCAGTTCAAGGCTGATGATATTTTTTAAAACAGAAGGCAGGCTTCCGTTGGTGTTTAGTTTGACCGGATAGCCGATTTTTTTTATCTTTTCCAGGAAAGGTATAAGATTTGCCTGAATTGTGGGCTCGCCGCCGGTAACGACAACCCCGTCGAGTTTCCCCTGCCGCCTTTTAAGGAAATCCAATACTTCAAGTTCCAAAGCAGGGGTCTGGCGGGGATCGGATTTGACAAGTTCCGGATTGTGGCAGTAGGGGCATTTAAAGTTACACCCCTTTGTGAAAATCACGGCACAGATCCGGCCGGGATATTCAATCAGGGAAAACCTTGTATAGCCTCCGATTAACATATATTACACCTTGAAAGTCTTTCGCAGGGCGAATTCCTCCTGCTTCCCCTTGTTCCACTGTTTTAAAGGCCGCAGGTAGCCGACAACGCGGGAGTAAATTTCACACTGCGTACCGCATTCCGGGCAATTTTCCTGTTCCCCGGAAAGGTAACCGTGTGAGGGGCAGACGCTGAAGACAGGTGTAAATGTAAAATAGGGAACATGATAATTTTCGCATATTTTGCGGATTAATTTTTTTACAACAGCAGGGTCTTCGACACGTTCGCCGGCAAAAATATGCAGGACGGTTCCTCCTGTATACTTCGACTGAATTTCATCCTGAAGGTCAAGGGCTTCAAATACATCGTCGGTATAATTAACCGGCAGTTGGGTCGAGTTGGTATAGAAGGGCTCGCCGCCGTTGATGAAGCTGTCCTCATTTGCGCACATTAGCTGAGGGAATTTATCCTTGTCTTTTCTGGCCAGGCGGTAGCTGGTCCCCTCGGCGGGTGTTGCTTCCAGGTTGTAGTTGTTTTGCGTTTCCTGCTGAAATTCAATAAGCTTGCTTCTCATAAAGTCAAGCACCAGACAAGAAAATTTTTGCCCGGCGGGGCTGGCGATGCTCTTTCCCAGCAGGTTCAGGCAGGCCTCGTTCATGCCAATCAGACCGATAGTCGAGAAATGGTTTTTCCAGTAGGATCCAAGGTGTTCTTTGATATTTCTGAGGTAATACTTTGCGTAGGGGTAAAGGTTGCCCTCGGTCAGTCTTTCCAGGACCTTTCTTTTCATTTCCAGCGCCTGCTTGGCCATGACCATCAGGGGTTCGAGCCTTTCGAAGAATTCATGCTCGTCTTTGGACAGGAAAGCCAGCCTGGGCATGTTTAATGTTACAACTCCGATGGAACCGGTAAGCGGGTTGGAGCCGAAAAGGCCGCCGCCCTTTTTCTCCAGGGACCTGTTGTCTATGCGCAGCCGGCAGCACATGCTTCTTGCGTCTTCCGGATTCATATCGGAATTTATAAAATTGGAAAAGTAGGGAACACCATACTTGGCAGTAACTTCCCAGAGAATATCTAAATCCGTGTTGTCCCAGTTAAAATCCTTGCTGATATTATAGGTGGGGATCGGGAAAGTAAACACCCTTCCCCTGGCGTCACCTTCAAGCATTACCCCCATGAAGGCTTTGTTGAACATGTCCATTTCCTTCTGGAAGTCTTTGTAGGTGTCATCCTGCATTTTTCCGCCGATGATTACCGGCTGGTTCAAGAAATATTCTGGTACTGTGAGATCAAGGGTTACATTGGTAAAAGGCGTGTTTCCGGTTATAAAAACCTTACCGTTCCTTCTGGCAATTACGGTCTCATTCACTGTGCTGGGGCACCAGATCACCCCGGAGTAATCAATCTTTTCTATAGTTTGGATATAGGTATCCTGATGGTCAATTAGCCTCAGGATATACAGCGTCCTCTTACCGATGGTCGGATTCCGCGTTCCTACGGTGAAGCCGTACTCAGCATCGACGGTTAACTGCTGTAACCCATTCAGTATTTCTATATTAGTAGTGGTGATCTTTGAACCTTCATGGCCGTCTGCCTTCAGGTATGTATCCAGAAACAGCCTGGCCTGCCTACAGCTCATGTTTTTAAGAATGTTCGGAATGAACTTTACAGTTTGCCGGGTCTTAAAAAGGCTGTCCAGAAGTTTCTGGGAGGATTCGGCGTTTAGCCGGATCATTTGAGATGACGTCCCTAGGGCTGGAACGGATTCTCTGTTGCTGTAGGTGAGTTCCATCCGATCAAGTAAGCCTGTAATTTCATTATAATTTTGGGGGCTTTTGGTTCTTGACTGGTAGATCGTGATCCGATGAGAATGCCGGCGCCTGGTATAGCTTTCCTTCGACCCCTCGGCTATTATCCAGGCAAGCAGGCGGATTTCATCGTCTGATATGTCTTTATCCGGGTTGGTATTTTTGCCAGTAATCGGGATAATCACCGGCGATTTATAAGTGACAACCTTTTCAATTTCTTCAAGGACAAAAGCTTCGTTTGTGTTGAATTTTCTTCTGACTACCCGGTGTCCCGGCGAAATTAGTTGATCTTGAATCCTGTTCTTGAGGTTATACATCTTTCCGGTATACGGTTTTGAAAACATATTTTTAACCGGCTGGTCTTCAAGGGAGCCGGTTTGTATATTGAATGTCTTAATCAGTTGTCCGACCTTGATGTCCTCGTATCCCGCCCATCCGTCAGGTGTAAGAATTTCGGTATCCTCGGAAAGGCATTGAAAACCCACCCTGGTAGGCACATTTATATTGAAGATGAACTCCTGCAGCGCCTGTTTGACCTCAGTATAGCTCAATCCGTCATACCTGATGAAAGGGCTTAAAAGTGTGTCCAGGTTTGAGAATGCTTGGGCGCCGGCGGCTTCCCCCTGGAGGGTATAGAAAAAGTTGACGATTTGGCCAAGAGCGCTCCGGAAGTGCTTGGCGGGTTTGCTCTCCACTTTGCCGGGAACCCCCTTGAATCCCTCAGCCAGCAGGTCGAAAAGATCCCATCCCACGCAGTAAACGCTGAGTATGTTTAAATCATGAACGTGAAAATCGCCGCTTATATGGGCTTCTCTTATTTCCGTGGGGTAAATTTTATTGAGCCAGTATATTTGGCTGATTTCTGACGAGATGTAGTTATTTAAACCCTGCAGGGAAAAGGCCATGTTGGAGTTTTCATTAATCTGCCAGTCCAGTTTCTGGAGATACTGGTCGACCAGGTCCACATTGGATTTGCCAACGATATCCCTTATCCTGGCATGCTGCTCGCGGTAAATAATGTACGCTTTGGCCGTTTTCCGGTAAGGGGAGGAGAGCAGGACCTCTTCCACTATATCCTGGATCTCTTCAACGGTCGGTGTCTTTCTGGGGATAAGCTGTTCTGCGAGGCTGAGGACCTTTAAAGTTATCATTCTGGCTATTTTTTCATCAAATTCTCCAGTCGCTTTGCCAGCCTTGGCTATCGCGCCGGTGATTTTCTGGGCGTCAAATTTGACAATCCGGTTATCCCTTTTCCTTATTCTCTTAAACATCTGCATCCATCCTTTGTCAGATAATGCCAAAATACTGTCCGATTAATCTTACCTTCGTCAAGTTAGAGATGAATTCCTTCTTGACGCGAAGCTTTATTAAGAGTACTTCAGCAAGCCAAAATGAATAATTCAAATAATTGAAAATCCTTGACATGCACAATAATATACTAAATAATGTTTTGTTGTAAACGAGAGCTGTTACGTGTTTTCGAAGGGTTTCTTAAATGACATTGCCGGAGTGTCCCGGGAAAGCTTTAAAACCCGGGGTTAAGGCTTTTATGAAGGTGCAAATTTGAATCTGAAACCGATCGGAATAATTCAATCCCCTTATAAAAATTCCAGCGAAGCTCCTTTTCAAGGCCGGTATTCCAGCGAAGTGTCGGTTGTGGAGATTTACGGGGAGTTCGCCGACGGATTAAAGGACGTTGAGCAGTTCAGCCATCTTTTTATGCTTTATTGGTGCGGCCGGGCGGACCGCGAAAAACTGCAGACCTACACGCCTCACGGGACAGAAATTAGAGGCGTATTTGCCTGCCGCTCGCCATCCAGACCCAACCCGATTGCCATCTGTATTGTAAAACTGCTGAAGAGAGAGGGAAACTGCCTGCACGTGCAGGGGCTTGATGCGATTGACGGAAGTTATCTTCTGGACATCAAGCCCTTCTATCCGGATCTCGACTGCATCTGACAAATACACGGGGACGGCTGACCGTATTTTAGAAGTAGGATCGGTTCTTGACTTGCATTGCATATACTCAGGGACGGTCCTCGCATATTTGCCTGACCAACCGTATTTCACCCACATAAGCGTTCTTTTTTAGGGTTCGTGTTTCTGTTCGGGCTTTACCTCGTGCATACCTTCCGCAAGATATTTTTTCGCCAGATCAACATAGAGCTGTTTTCCCCATGTCCAGTGCTCGATATCCTTTTCTGCCAATTTCCGTGCTACTCTGGCCGGATTCCCGGCTACCACAACCCCGTCGGGGATTGCCTGCTCCATCTTGACTATCGCTCCCTCGGCAACAATAGTCCACCTGCCTATTTTGGACCTGATGCTTGTTATCGCGCCCATTCCGATTACGGCGTAATCGTCCACCAGTTGGGAATGAACCACTGCGCCGTGGCCTAAAGTCACGTGTGCACCAATCTTGCAAGACTGTTTTGGGGGAGCGTGGATAATTACCCCTTCCTCAACCGCCGTTCCTGACCCTATTTCAATACTCCCGTAGTCACCCCGGATAATTACTCCATGTCCAATGTAGCAGTTATCCCCAATCTTCACGTTGCCGATTACCAGGGCATGCTCGCTTACATATGTATCTTTGCCTATTTCCGGTTTCCTGCCGTCAAAACTGTAGAACATCCAATCCCTCCCTAAAAATGGCTATCCACGAACCTATCCTTTAAAAACAATAAAACAGGTCCTTTTTTATGTCAACAGGCAGCCGGATAATAAGAAAAAAAGTCCATAAGAACAGCGGAGATTACTCTTTAGATTATCCGAATTCGAGTTTCCGCCCATGCAGGATGTATTGCTAATCGGCAGGAGGGCTCCTATAGGGTCGGAGAGCGCAGACAAGAGTAGTGGGGACGCTACTTCTCCTTACCCGCCAATAAAACATCGGCCAGAGCAAAGTCCAGCGGGGTGTCAATATCTACCGAGCGATCTTTCGGCATTATGTAAGCATATGTCTGCGGTCCGTAGAAGGAATCATTTTTAAGAAAATAGTCCCATTGGATCAGGTAGATGGCGCCGTTTAACTGGTAAAAAGCAGGAAGCTGCTGGCGGGGCCGGGTTGGTTCGGGGCGGGGGAAAAATTCCCAGCAGGGGGTGTCCGGGGGGGGATTGGTCCACCAGGGGGGGGGGGGAGGTTCGCCGACGGGGACTATACCCTTTGCGCGGGGGTCAAACATCACCTTTCCCGGATTAACGAAATCTTCAGGGGAGTGCCAGGGGGCGGGGTGCCGGAGGGAGGCCCCCCCGCCGGACTTTTC
>DOTD01000072.1:86379-93443 GCA_003513005.1 Desulfotomaculum sp. | reverse complement strand
TCAAAGAGCTTTAATACTCATCACTGTAGTGTTAATAAGGAAATTATATATCTCATATTTTTAATGCTCCGTAACATTACATAACATAATATCACATACCGGCGACAAGACAGAAATCTTACCCGGTTTTACTTCAGTCAACTAAAACAGGTCATCATCGTCGCTGCCCGAGGGCAGCTTTCCATGTTCCTGCAAATACATCTGCAGCAATTCACTTTCCCGCTTGGTGTACATGGGCTCCTCTTCATAAATGAAGAACTGCGCGTTCGATCCGTCTTCCATTTTCTCCACCAGCGCCTGCCTCAAGTTAGATGTTCCGGCGATGGCCATAACTTCTTTATGATCGTCGAAGAGTTGGTAAACCCCTTCGACATCCGGCGCCGAGGCTATGTTTTCGGCGTCAAAGCCAAGCAGATCTTCCGCCGGGGGAAGTTCTGCGGGTGAGATTGCAAACCTTAAGTCACATTGCAGGCAGCGGGCCGCCTCGTCCACCGCCATAAATTCATCAAGGCCGAGCCCGGTTTCAAAAAACTTCATGCTTAGCGACTCACCGGAAGGGCAGCATTCCCCTGGCTGAACAGGGCGCCACAACCTGGCCATTATACCGTGGCGCTTCCTTTTAAGGAAATCATCATCCTTCCCTATGTATGGATTTACGGGAGTAACAGGGACCAGCGCCTCTTTGATATCCCCGTCCCCGCCGAGAAACCTGTCAATTTCGGAAACGACATTGCGGGTGTGGGCGATAGCCTTGATTACGGAGGAAGGACCGGTCGCCACATCACCCGCTGCAAATATACCTGCCACAGGAGTGGTTCCCGACTTTATTTCGACCGCTCCCGGCAGCACAGACGTTTCAGATCTTTGGCCGATTGACACGAGAATATTGTCAGCCTGGACAGGCTCCTCCGTGCCAGGTATATATTCAGGGTTAAACTTTTCGTATTCATCAAAAAACGAGGCTACTTCTATGCTAAAAAACCCACTTGCCTTTTTGTCACCGCTAATTGAGGCAACGCCTTTCCGGAAGTGAACAGTGACTCCTTCTTTTCCGGCCATTTCAACTTCCTCCGGCCAGGCAGGCATCTCCTGCTCATTTTCCAGACAGTACATTTCAACATTGCGCGCCCCCAGGCGAAGGGCAACCCTGGCCGTGTCGACAGCGACATTGCCGCCTCCGATAACGGCAACCTTTTCTCCCAGGGGAACTGTCTCGCCCAAATTGACCCTGCGTAAAAAGTCCAGACCGAGAATCACGCCTTCCAGGTCTTCACCCTGAACCCTCAAGGAAGCAGCCAGGGGATTGCCCGTGGCGACCAGTACTGCGTCATAGCCCTGCTTCAGCAGAGCTGAGGAATCGGCAACTTTTACACCAGTTTCAATTTTCACACCGCAGTCTTTTATTTCTTGAATCTCTTTTGCCAGAACATCTTTGGGCAGCCTGTAAGCGGGAATTCCCGTGCGCAGCATGCCTCCCTGCTCCTCAAGGGCTTCCAGCACAGTAACCGCGTAGCCTTTGCGGGCCAGGAAGTATGCCGCTGTCAACCCGGCCGGGCCCGATCCGATTACCGCCACCTTTTTCCCGCTTGAATCTACGGGTTTTAGTTGTTCCCGCCACCAGCCCAGGTCTTCATCGGATACAAATCTTTTCAGCCGGCAGATTGATATCTCCTGGTCAATCTGCCCCCTCCGGCAATTATCCTCGCAAGGGTGGAAGCAAACCCTGCCCAGCGAAGCCGGAAGGGGAACAGTTTCTCTGATCACTGCGTTGGCCTCGGCAAATTTTTCCTGGGCAATCAGCCTGACGTAACGGGGAATATCCACATTTGCCGGACAGCCGCTGCGGCAGGGAAGAAGTATTTCTTCCTTTCTCCCTTTTTTGGTTTCCTTATCCCGAAGGGCGCCAGTCGGGCATACTTCCACACAGGCAGTGCAAAAACGGCATCCCGAGTCTTCCAGGGTCAGTTCTATGGATGACGCAATTTTACATCCATTGTCCAATTCAATTATTTTCAGCGCTTCCACGCCGCGTACGTCCCTGCATATCCGCACACAGCGCTGGCAGCCGATACAAAGATTATAATCCCGGGTAAACAGGGGGTGATCTTCAAAAACAGGCAGATTGGCCGGTATATATCCCGGTATATCCTGCTTAATCCCGACGTATTCGGCTGCCTTTTGAAGTTCACAATTTCCCAGCCTGACACAGCAGCGCTCGTCTTCCTTCACGTTGCTGGAGCACTGTGTCCTGCTGCAGCCTTCCCGCTGTGCGCAGGTGAGGCAGGCATGCGGATGAAACGCCAAAATTTCTCCCAGTTTATCTTTTCTGTAATCAAGAACCCTTTTTGTTTTGGAAAATATATTCATACCGGGGGTCACTTTTGTTTCGCACGCCTGGACAAGCTCTTCTTTTCCCTCTATTTCTACAGCGCAAATGCCGCATATTCCCGCAGGGACCAAGTCGGGGTGGGAACACAAACTTGGAATATAGATCCCTGGTATCATGTTTGGGTGTCAGGAATTTCATATTCAGTTCTTTTTCCAGACGGGTGACCACACCCGAATTCTTGGCAATACCACCGGTGATTCCGAGATCCGGCTCAATCCCGTTGCGCTCCAATAGTGACCTGATCCTGTGAGCCATTGCCGAGCAGCACGCCGCCAGCACTTTCTCGGTCGACCAGCCGGATCGAAGCAGTCCTACAGCTTCCGACTTCGCGAATACCACGCAGGCGCTGCTGACAGGTTCGGGCTCTTCATCCACCTGAAGGGAACGATTTCCTACTTCCTCAATAGAAACGCCCATCAGATCGGCAAAAACTTCCATGCCCCGTCCTGTTCCGGCTGCGCATTTGTCGTTCATCAAGAAGGAAACAACCTTTCCCTTGTCTAAAAATTGATGTTCATCAGTGAGGTCAACGGTCAACTGCCTACGTGCTCATGTTCCAAGGCTCAAAATCGCACTTAAGGCATTGCCCTCCTTCATTGATGAATTTTTGTATTTTTTTGCAGTCAGATGTCTAACAAGGAAGCAAAATGTACGTCCCCTTGCTTCCCCCTTGCTTCCTAAATATTCATACCTTCCCTGCAGCCCCTGCGCCAGAACGTCCCGGCAAAAGGGGCAGTACATGCCAAAAATGTGCGGCTCGGTGACATTCTGGGGTTGATGGCTTCCCAGTACCCTGACCGGCAGTATGTCAGCCGCATAAAGAATTTCTTCCGGAACATAGGTACAGAAGAAACCGATTACCTTGCCGCCGTTTTTCTCTTTCCATTGACGGGCATAGTCATGTCTGTTTTCATACCATTCCATAAACTTTTCCATTAAATCTCATCCCCTTACTAAAGTAATTCCTCTGTAGGCGATCAATTGTACCGGTCACTAATCTTTTCGTTTCAGGCATCTCCCCTCTCTTTGTTTAAAAGTTAATTAAATCAGTAAATCATCACAGCGTCTAAAAACATCACCTAAGATGGTGATTTTGTTTCTGTAAAAAAACATTCTTTTAAAGCCAAAAATTAAAATTGACTATTCATATTTCGGGCTTGCTTTTTACACGAAACGATTCATACTATAAATTAATAAACGTTTAAAAGGGGGGATACCGGTGGCTGAAAGAAAGGAATTAATTTTAAAGATCGTCGGCAAGGAATTTGAGATGTTCCAAAATGTCAAGGACATGTACGGCAGGGCATCATGCCAGGACAATCCGAAAACCTTTAAGATAATGCGCGCCAGCCAGTTCGCCGGCTGGTCGACTGAGGCTCTGGAAAGTTACCTTAACGATCTTGATGAAGCCGCTGTCAGCAATCGAAACCTTTTAGCCGAAAAATACGCCCGGATGATGCAGTCGACCCTGCCTCTGAGATACTTTGAGATAAAACACCTGCTGCCCGAATTGGATCGGGAAACCATTCTGCTGGTCAATAGGATAGTTGCTATAGAAGTTGAGTGGCAGAAGGAAGCCATGAATAAATACCCGGATATTGTCGGAAGAGGCAGGCCGATATACAGTTCACAGGACAGTAGTACGTCAACCTCAATGGAGACCTACATCCGGGGTGAACTGCTTACCTATTCCAGGAAGACACTGGATCTTTATTATCAAAACTGCCTGAGGCTGAAGTCAAAGGGAATCAACGGGGCTGTGGTAATCCTGCTGGCTATGGTTAAAATGCACGGCTACGGCACATTGGAAGAAGCAAACGAAAAGATCCGCGCTAAGTCGGGTTCCGGAGTATTTTAAAAACCTGGGCAACCTGTTTTTTTGTGTCTTCAATTGTCAGGTCAGTATAAATGACAAAGTCCGCAAACTTCAGCTTCTCGTTCAGGGGAGGCTGTGCTTGAATCCTTTTTTTTGCCTCGAACTCGTCCAAGCCCCTTTCCGAAAGCCTCTTGATCTGCGAATCCTCGCTTGACCAGGCTACGATGACATAATTTGCCATGTTTTTTGCAAAGGATTCAGAAAGCAGGGGCACGTCCTTGATGATGACGGCGCTGGGATCATCGTGTAATATCTCCTCTGTAATTCTTTCACTTTCTTTTAAAATTTCCGGATGGATCATTTCGTTCAGTCTGCCCAATTCCATGGAGGAGTCAAAAACTATTGAGGAAAGTCTTATCCTGTCAATAGTCTGGTCCTCGTTCAATATTCCGGCGCCGAAGTAATCAACAAGTTTCCGCCAGGTTTTCTGGCCGGGCTTCATTAACTCGTGGCCCAGCGCATCGAAGTCTATTATGTATGCGCCCAGTTCCTTAAAAAACCCTGCAACAGTACTTTTTCCGGATGCGATACTGCCCGTTAAAGCTGCGATAACCATATTTACTCCTCTTTGCTCCTTTTTACTCCTCTTTGCTCCTTTTTACTCCTCTTTGCTCCTTATTGCTCCTTATTGCTCCTCTTTGCTCCTTTTTGCTCCTTCTTACTCTTCTTCTTTGTAGTCGGCAAGCTGGGCAGGATCGGCAATTTCATAATAATGCCGCGAGAATTCCTCAAAAGTAAGGTTTAAGGCATTTGCCCAGATCTGCGCCATGCAAAGGCGCGGTTTGCGTTTGCCCTGTTCGATTTGAATAAGTTCGGCAGTTGTTATGCCCACCCTTTCCGCCATCTTCTGAGCGGCAATACCCTTTTTCTTTCTTACTTCACTCAAACTCATTAATAAGCCACCCTATTCTCCGGTAAATTCCACTCCCCGCAACAGGTGCATTTCAGATTTAGCCAGTTGGAACACAAGGGGATGGTTCTCGTGTGTCTGTTTACGAATTTGCTCCTTATTTTTTAGCTTCTTTTTCATCCTGCGTTTTTCTTTTTGATAATATCAACAGATGTCCTATCTCTTCCAGAAACCCGCTGATTAATACACAAGAACCGTCCCCATGTATTATTAACCTGAAATATTCGCTGAAAAGCGTCCTCTTGGACCGCCGACATTCTCAAAGGCGGAGTTGAAATTTCTGTATAGCGATTTATATTCCCTGATCCGGTGCCATTTTTTGATTATGCCCTCGGGGAGGTCTTCCGTAATGAACACCTTCTCCCACCCGCCGGGAACGGGAAAAGAGTAGTAGGGGTTGTCTTTTGGGATACCCCGGATAAAAATCACCTGGGGCACGATCCACTCAAGCCGGGCGAGAAAAACCCTGTGCATTCCGTCACAGACAATGTTAAATACGGAACCGTCTTTTTCGACTGACTCTTCAATCACCGGCGGGAGCAGATCTACAGGATCCTTGAAACCGTCCATATACAGAGACACATAGCCGTTTAAGGCAAACAGGTCGAGTTTGTGCTCTTTCAGCTGCCACTTTAATTCCCTCACCTTTTGAAGTTCACCGGTAAGCACGTAATTCTGCGCTGGCGACAGAAAGTCGGTCTTTATTTTTTCCAGGGAAATATATACATCTTTGTATATATGCATCCCCGGGTCGGTCAGCATTGTAATCTGGCGGAGTTTCTTGATTAGTTCTTCACTGGTATGGTGCTTTACTTTTAAAATCTTTATTGGAGATCGCCTCAACTCTTAAAATAATTTGTATTAGGGAGTCAACTGCTTACGTGCTCATGTTCGCCTCGGACTCAGTAAACTTGGCGCTTAAGGCATTGACCTTCTTTTATTGATGAATTTTTATCCTTGCAGCCGGCGCTAGTTTCAGCAGCATGATGTCTATCAAAAAAAGCCAGATCTGTTTTTAACAGCTCATTTATCCCGGAAACAGTAAGGTCCGGAGGAGGCCAGTTACCCTTTTGAACCTGCTCAACCGCTCTTTTTTCGCGCTCCGGACGGCAGAGCACCCAGACGGTCTTAAGCCCCAATTCTATTGCAGGAAGGATGTCTTCAAGGTATGTATCGCCAATCATAATAGAACGCTGCGGATCCGCTCCCAAAACAGACAAGCCCTTTTTCAGCAAAGCAAAAGAGGGCTTCTTCTTTCCCGCCTGAAAGCTTAAGGCTGCACAGCCTGAAATCCTGGCTATCTCAGGACAGGCATTCAAAAATGAACGGTAGTAGGGCGCCCAGATATTTGACACCAGACCAACCTGATATCCCCCCCCGGCGAAACGGGCGACAACTGCCGTAGCTTCGTTTATTTCCGACGCCGCAGTTTCCTGCCCTTCCCAAAGCAGTGCTATCTCAGCCGCCTGTTGGCTGGTCAGGGAACAAAAGTATTCTTCCAGAGTACAGCATAGTTCCTCCCATCCATTAAATTCCCTGCACATGATCAACCGGCCCAGGCGGGACGATTCCCCGGCCGGCAGTCCCAAAAGGCGCGTAATATATTTCGCCGGCGATATTTCCGGTCCTTCAACAAGGGTTGAACCGATATCGAAAAATACTGCTTTCTGTGACCTGTGATAGCTTTGCATAGATGATCACTTTCTTAAAAAATGGTTTTAAGTTTTAATTCATTACTTTTTTATTATCTCCTGCCGGTATAACTCTAAAAAATACTTTTTATACACGCTATTCTATCAACAACTGGCCGCAGTAGAAATTATAAAGCTTCCGGCCAAACAAGCACGGAGCAATTACCGGTCGGCCCGCTTCCGGGCGGAGCCATTGCC